>CAYTSL010000306.1:0-2796 GCA_964440415.1 uncultured Flavobacteriaceae bacterium | reverse complement strand
CAATTTGATTAATTCTAATTTGATCAGAAATTTTCGCACCTTTTTTTGAATCGCAAGCATAAGCAAACAGCAGGATAAAAGCGCTCAAAGCTATCAGTTTTTTCATGGTAAAAAGTTTTTGGTAATTCTTATAAATTCACCTTCAAATTTAATAGAATGATGCTTGCTAATTTAATATTAAATTGTCACAAATGTATTTTAAATAACCATCAAAATCATTGATTTTAGTCATCCTTAAAATCTGCTCAAGTTACCTAATGAGACATATTTGACTTATCACTCTTCCTTAGGAGTGGTTGCCATTTCATATAAGTACCACAACGCCATAGCCATTCAAGAGGTCCGTAAAGAAAGGTTTTTAGCCAGTATTTACTAAGAATAGTCTGAAGGGTAATGAGTAAAAGAGCCATCAGAAATAGAAAAGAAAATCTGATCTGACCCAAATAACCCAGACCCCACCCGAAAAGGATAAATGTACCAATGACAGATTGAAGTATATAATTGGTTAGGGCCATTCTTCCATAAGGCGCAAAGAACAACAGACTTTTTTTCCATTTTTCTCTTTTATACAATAAAAGGAAACCGCAAAGAATAATGCATGTCATGGACATATTGAACCAATCCATAAAATTCATTCCAAATACAAATTGCCAAGAACCGTTATCAACTGGCTGTGGCATGGTAGCGAAGGTAGCTATCATGGCTACCAACGACAGAAGTAAAGCAACTAATGACCAAAGCATAACCGTTTTTATTTTTTTGAAATAGGTTGATAAATGTTTAAACAAGCCTATTTTTCCTAGCCAAAGACCTAATAAAAAGTAGCCAAAAGTGTAATAAAACCTACCAAAGAAAGATATTTGAAAATCAATTTTAGTCATCATGCCATAAGTAGCATTAATCTTAAAAACGTCAAAGAGACTTCCGTTTTGAATGATGTCAAAATAATTTATAATATATTCATTGTTATTATCCATAATCGAGTGAATACCGGTAGCACTGTCAGAACCCATTATTGCATAAGCAATAAACCTAGGGATGCCTAAAAAGATAATTCCGGCTGTGAATAAGATCCACTTATTAGAGACCTTATAAAACGGAATGATAAAGGGCGCCAAAACAGCATAAATGGTAAGAATATCGCCGCGATAAAACAACTGATGAATATAGCCAATGGCAAAAAGAAGCACCGCCCTCCATAAAAAACGCCACCCGAATTTCACATTTTTTTCTTCGGCTGCCTCCATTTGAATTGCAAAACTCAAACCAAAAAGAATAGAAAAGAGGGCAAAGAATTTACCAGTAAAAAAGAGCTGGAGAAATCCATGGACTATTTGATCAGGAAGTCCATTGATACCTTCCATAAAACCTTCTGGACCAGGTCCGGCGATGTATTGTTCGACCATATGCACAAGGGCAACACCTGCCAGAGCAAAACCTCTTAACGCATCAATACTATGTATTCTTTTGGTTTTGATAAAGGTGGTCATTGATGATGTTTTTTAAATAAAGGAATCTGTTCAATAACCTGACGCTATTGCAATCAAAATGTTACGAATAAAATTGAAAATGTTGAAGAACTGCTGGCTTAGGGATTACATCATTAAAAGGATTGAAAATTTCTTCATTTGGCGACAATATGTTTTTAGCTGATATATTGATCATACCCCATAATTTTCTCCCCCAACCTTTTTTCAAGATATGCGTTCCCGTCTTTAAGTTCTGATAAGATCACCCCTGCCATTAAAAGATAAGAGATTCTTTTGTTTTTATCCCAATGATTAGGAGGTTGTTGCATATTAGATGTTCTATCGGCTAGTTTTACGGTCCAGACCTCCTTTGGCTGCAATTTGATTCGTTTCAGGCTATCAGGGATTTGCACTTCAGGTTCCAACACTTCATTCTTGGAAAGGGCTAAAACCCCATCTGCTATTTCAACACCAAATGCGTCTTTTAATTCTTCAATGGTGCAAGGGGTATCTTCCAAAACATCATGTAAAAGAGCCACTTGCACAGCAAAGATCAAATCAAAATCATTTGTATGCCCGGCGGCGATCATCGTTTCCATGGCCACATTCGATAGATGAACCATATAGCTGCTTTCAGACCCGGGAATATACTGGTCTGTATGTTTGCGTCCGGCAAAGGAGATGGCTTTTTGATAAGCGGTCTGAAAATCCATGTAGTTCAATTTTGGAGGCGCAAGATACGGAATTACTAAAACTGTTTAAATTCCGATGTCGGTTTTGAACTGTGGCTATTTACAAATATATTTGCGGCTTAAAAATAAATCAAAATGAAACTATTCAAAGAATTTAAGAATTTTGCAGTTAAAGGAAATATGATGGATATGGCTATTGGTATCATAATAGGAGCCGCATTCAATAAAGTGATCGATGTATTGGTAAAAAAGGTGATGTTACCACCATTGTCTTTGCTATCAGGAAACGTGAATATGGGGGATATGAGAATTGTGCTAAAAGACCCAATTATCGCTGCTGATGGCTCTGAAACTAAAGCCGAAGTAGCGATTGGTTATGGTGCTTTATTCGAAGCAGCAATAGATTTTTTGATTATTGGCTTTACCATATTTATAGTCGTAAAATTTATGAACCGACTCATCAAAAAGGCTGAAGACACAAAAGATGTAACGGTGGTAACACCGAAGAACATAGAATTGCTCACGAAACTTAGTGATTTGATGGAGGAGCAGAATGCCTTATTGAAGTCGAAAGTCTAATGTCGAAAGTCTAATGTCGAAAGTCGAAAGTCAAAGGGCTAAGTGATAAGTGAGAA
>CAYTSL010000305.1:0-2808 GCA_964440415.1 uncultured Flavobacteriaceae bacterium | reverse complement strand
TTGAGCATATTCCTTCTCCTAAAATACCTGAAGGAAATACGCAGATGTTGATTACATCTTTAGACTTCTCATCATTTACTGGTCGTATCGCAATTGGTAGATTAACAAGAGGTGAATTAAAAGCTGGACAGCAAATATCCTTAGTAAAACGTGATAGAAGCATTGTAAAATCTAAAATTAAAGAACTACACATTTTTGAAGGTTTAGGAAGAAAGAAGATTGACGAAGTTCAAACTGGAGATATTTGTGCAATTGTAGGTTTAGAAGGTTTTGAAATTGGTGATACTGTTGCCGATTTTGAAAATCCAGAAGGTCTTAAAACTATTGCAATTGATGAGCCAACAATGAGTATGTTATTTACCATTAATGATTCACCTTTCTTTGGGAAGGATGGTAAATATGTAACCTCAAGACATATAAAAGAACGTTTACAAAAAGAGCTTGAAAAGAATTTAGCCCTTAGGGTAGAAGATACGGACAGTGCCGATAAATTCATGGTTTTTGGACGCGGAGTTTTACATTTATCTGTTTTAATTGAAACAATGAGACGTGAGGGTTATGAACTTCAAATTGGGCAACCACAAGTAATTATTAGAGAAATTGACGGTGTTAAGTGTGAACCGATTGAAGAAATGACAATCGATCTACCAGAAGAAGTTTCTGGAAAGGCCATAGAAATGGTTTCATTAAGAAAAGGAGAAATGTTAAGTATGGAAGCCAAAGGTGAACGAATGGTTTGTGAATTTTTGATTCCGTCACGAGGTATAATCGGTTTACGTAATCAATTATTGACAGCTACAGCTGGAGAGGCTATTATGGCTCATAGATTTAAGGAATATCAACCATTAAAAGGTGGAATTCCTGAAAGACAAAATGGATCTTTGGTGTCAATGGAGAAAGGTCAAGCAATTCCTTATTCTATTGATAAATTACAAGATAGAGGTAAATTCTTTGTAGATCCAGGTGAAGACATTTATGAAGGTCAAGTGATAGGAGAAAATACTCGAGGAGATGACATGGTAATAAATGTCACTAAAACAAAAAAGTTAAGTAATGTGAGATCTTCTGGAGCAGATGATAAGGCAAAAATTGTACCTGCAATAAAATTCTCACTAGAAGAAGCTTTAGAATACATACAAAAAGATGAATATGTAGAGGTTACGCCTAGTCATATTCGATTGCGCAAAATATTGTTAAAAGAGGTGGATAGAAAGAGGTATAAAGCTATTTAACTATGGATTTTGCATTTACAATTACAGATTTAGTAGGTTATTTGGCAATGGCTTTCTTATTAATTTCTTTCTTAATGAAAGATGTTAAGAAGCTTCGAATAATCAATTCTTTGGGATGTGCTTTTTTTGTGGCATATGGTTTTTTACTTGTCACCTCCTGGCCAATAATAATTACAAATTCCGCTATAATAAGTATTAATTTATATTACCTAGTTCTCAGGAAAAATTAGTACTTTCACTTTATAATTTTAGTTTTAAAGAACATAATGATTTAACACTTTAAATTAAATAAAGATTTGTTTTATTTAAATCGTTTTATTTGTTTATGAATAATGGTTTGTTTTCATTTGAAATTCTTTTTTAGTAATTACAAGAACTATAAAACAGAAAATTAAATTTAATTGAAACGATTAATTGACTACATAAATAACAAAGTTCTAATAAGAGTTGCTTCTCTTAATTCTACATCAGTATTAATTCGTATAGTTTCTGGGATATTAACTTCAAAGGCTATAGCTGTTTTTATTGGTCCGGAAGGATTGTCCTTAATTGGTAATTTACGTAATATTTTAAGTTCTTTTCAATCTATAGCAACCGCAGGATTGTATAACGGTGTTGTAAAGTACGTGTCCGAATTTAAAAACAATACTAAAGAGTTAAGTAAAACAATTTCTACAGCATATTATGTTGGATTTATTTCAACAACATTGGTCTCGATCTTTTGCTATTATAATGCCGAGATGTTAAATAGTTGGGTTTTTGGAGCCTATGATTATTCTTACATCTTCAAATTAATTGCACTTGCTGTTCCTTTTTATTCTCTAAACATGTTTTGTTTTTCCATTATTAATGGATTCTCGAAATACAAGATTTTATTAGTTATAAATATTATAGGTCAGTTTTTGGGATTATTGATCACGTTAGTCTTGATATGGCAAAATAACATTGACGGAGCCCTGGTTTCTGTCGTAATTACGCCTTCACTTGTCTTTTTAATAACTCTGGTGGCTATAATTAATAGAAAGAGCCTAATTTCACAAATTAAAGTTAGTAATGTCAATTTAGGAGTATTTAAAAAACTAGGTGTTTTTACCCTAATGGCATTAATTACGGCTATTGTTTTACCACTAGTAACAATATTTATTCGAAATTATATTATCGAAAATATAGGAATGAAAGAGGCAGGACATTGGGAAGGGATGAACAGAATATCTACTTATTATCTAATGTTTGTTAATTCAATGCTAGCTCTTTATATTTTACCAAGATTTTCTGAAATTACTAAAGTTAAAGAATTTCGAAAAGAAGTTTTTAACTTCTATAAAACTTTAATGCCTGTATTTGGTTTAGGATTACTGGTAATTTATTTGTTAAGACCTTTTATAGTGACTATTATTTTTTCAAAAGAATTTGAACCAATGGAAGACCTGTTTTTATGGTATCTATTGGGTGATTTTGTTAAGGTACTTTCGATAGTTATTGCATACCAATTTTTGGCTAAAAAAATGTTTTGGCATTATATGATTACTGAAATATTTCTTGTTATACTTATTTATTTATCGAGTATTTACTTTAT
>CAYTSL010000304.1:0-2815 GCA_964440415.1 uncultured Flavobacteriaceae bacterium | reverse complement strand
TCTTCCAATGTTTTTGATGCCTACAGTAAATATCCTAGCTACGAGAATGATAAAACTTTAAGCGAAAGCGTTTATGGGCGATTTAAAATAAAAATTGAAAACGCCATCATGCGACTTCCAAAGCGTAAATGGACTATTATTAGACTACCAATGGTATTAGGTTCAAACTCACCGAGAGTGGAAGAACTTAAACTGAGTATTAAAGAAAAATCGCCTATTGAAGTCTTTCCTAATTTAGTGATGAATGTAACTACCTATGATAAACTAACTCAGCAAATCCATTATATTATAAACAGAAATAAAACCGGAATATATCATTTAGGCAGCACAGATTTGGTACATCATGATGATTTTATAAAAGAAGTGATTGATACATTGGGCGATTTCAATCCAATTTATAAACAGGTTTATACTACAAATGACGAACGTTATCTCGCTGTATTACCTAAACACAATATGTTGCCCAAAAATTTACAAATAGTAAGTAAGAACGTTATTAAAATTAGTATTTTGTAATACCAATAAAAACAAAATTATGACCAAATTAGCAGAGCTTGAAATAGAGAAAAAACTACTTCATTTCCCAGATTGGGAGTATTTTGATAATGCAATACACGCAGAATTTGAATTTGATAATTTTAAAGATTGCTTTAGTGCGATGAGCAGAATTGCGTTTGAATGCGAAGCACTTAATCACCATCCAGATTGGTCTAATGTTTATAATGTACTTAAAATATCATTATCAACACACGATGCCAATGGTGTCACTAATAAAGATTTTAAGCTAGCAGAAGCAATAGAATCAATTGTTGAAGTAGAAGAATAACTATTTTATAGAGATTACATTTTTTTAAATTTGTATACTCCAAAAACAAAACATTAGATTAAATTATGGGAAGAGCATTTGAGTTTCGTAAAGCACGCAAAATGAAACGTTGGTCGGCCATGAGCAAAGCCTTTACGCGAATAGGTAAGGATATTGTTATGGCAGTTAAAGAAGGAGGTCCTGATCCGGACAGTAATTCTCGGTTAAGGGCAGTAATCCAAAATGCGAAGTCCGTGAACATGCCTAAAGACAATATCGAGCGCGCCATAAAACGAGCAAGCGATAAAAGTCAAGGCGATTATAAGGAAGTTATTTTTGAAGGTTATGCACCTCATGGTATTGCTGTTTTGGTAGAAACCGCAACAGATAATAATACACGTACTGTTGCTAATGTTAGAAGCTATTTCAATAAATGCGATGGTAATTTAGGAACTTCGGGTTCTGTAGTATTTATGTTTGACCATACTTGTAATTTCAGGATTAATGCAGAAGGCCTGGATCCTGAAGAAATTGAACTAGAATTTATAGATTTTGGTGCCGAAGAAGTTTTTGCAGACGATGACGGTATATTAATTTACGCACCTTTTGAAAGCTTTGGAGCAATACAAGCTGAATTGGAAAAACGTGAAATAGAGATCCTCTCTTCTGGATTTGAACGTATCCCTCAAGTAACTAAAAAGATTTCGACAGAAGAAGCTGCGGATGTTGAAAAACTACTTGAAAAACTTGACGAAGACGATGATGTGCAAAACGTATATCATACTATGGAAGAAACAGAATAAACATAAATTTATTTCTAAATAAAAATTGAGGGCTTCTGCCCTTTTTTTATTGTCTTTTCTGGTAACTCAAGTCACATACTTTGTTGATTTTTCTAATTAATTTTGTTTTACTCAAGTTCAGCATTTATTCGCTTTAATATATAAATAATTCACTCATGAAAATTGCAATTCCAACAAACAATATGTCTACTATTTCTGCTCATTTTGGAAGATCTAAAGGATTTATGATCTACAAAATTGACGATAATAAAATATCTGATTTAGAATATAAAATAAACACCTTTACAGGTCATGCTAAAGGGCAGCATAAAGAGCATGATCATGGTAACCACAATCATAGCCATGAAGGTATTTTTTCTGCTATTGGTGATTGTAAAGTAGTTATAGCCGGCGGAATGGGGCAACGGTTATACAACGATTTTAATCAAAGGCATATACAAGTATTTGTAACTCAAGAAAAAAATATGAAACAAGCAATAGAACAATTCCTAAATAACACTTTAGAAAATAGTACAGAAAAATTGTGTAATCATTAAATTTAAATATAAAATTTATGAAAAATATTGGGTTGTTATTTTTATTAGGAATATTGGTTATCTCCTGTGAACAAAATCGAAAACAAAACATTCCATCTGAACAGGACCAGTCAAAAAATACTTCTGTGGAATCAGTTAAAGATGGTGTTTTTATTCATATAACAGAAAGTTATAATGACCCACATCGTGTACTAATGCCTTTAAAAATGGCGGTTATGATGTCTAATGATAAAGATGTACTTGTTTATATGGATATTCATGCAGTTGAATTGTTAGCTAAAGGTGCAAAAGATTTGAATTTTGCCGATTTTGAATCACTACAAACCTATATTAAACAATTGTCAGATAAAAATGTTGGCGTTTATGCTTGTCCTACCTGCTTAAAATTAGCCGGGTTTAAATCTGAAGATCTCATGGATGGAATTAAAGTTGCGGAAAAGGATAAATTCTTCAACTTTACGAAAGGTCGCATAATTACGTTGGATTATTAAAATTTCCTTAATAAAATAATAAGTGTAATTTAACATAGGTAAGATAAAAAAGGGGATTCTCCCCTTTTTATTGTTTCAAGAACTATTGTTGTTATCTTTATCAAGCAATACTTAATTTTATATATGGCATTCACCTTAAGACCTTTTTATTCCAGTGTTATTAAATGCCTATTGGAATAT
>CAYTSL010000303.1:0-2822 GCA_964440415.1 uncultured Flavobacteriaceae bacterium | reverse complement strand
AGATGCATTAGAAATAAAATATCAAAAAACGAAAGCGCAAATTGCTATGAATTGGCTGATCTCTAAAAAAAATATCATTGCAATACCAAAGTCAATCAACGAAGATCATTTGAAAGAAAATTTAGGTTCTATCGGATGGGAATTGGAGGATGAGGATATTAACATTTTAGATAACATCAAATTTGACATTTAAATAAACCTATTGCATAATTGTAAAATCCATTAGTCTGCTTCAACTTCAATTATAGTCTCTTTTGATTTTTTGATAAAAAAGTAAGAATAGACCCACATTAACGTAAAGGTTGGAATAATATCCAATCCAGGTAAAGCTTCTTCAATAAAAGCAATGACTCCTGCTATTTTTCCTGGATTTCCTTTGTATAACTTCGTCATTAAATAACCCGATAATGGTGCCCAAAGAATATCTATAAAAGGAAATGCGAATGACAAATAACCAATGGCATCCAATAAAATACTTAAAGCAAATTTTTTTCTCTGACTGATGTTCTCTAATTCCATAAACTATGATTAATAATTTATAAAACGCAAATAGTGTTCCAAAAATTATTATGACAATTTTTCACTTATGAGCTTCAAAAATTCATTACGTGTTTCCATATTTTTAAATGTTCCTCTAAAACCAGAAGTTGTGGTAACAGAATTTTGTTTTTGTACACCACGCATCATCATGCACATGTGAGCAGCTTCAATAACAACAGCAACTCCTTCTGGTTTTAATGTACTATCGATACATTCTAAAATTTGTTCTGTTAATCGTTCCTGAACCTGCAACCTTCTGGCAAAAACATCAACCACACGAGGTATTTTACTCAAACCAACGATATGACCGTTAGGAATATAGGCAACATGGGCTTTTCCAAAAAAAGGTAATATATGATGCTCACATAGTGAATACAACTCGATATCCTTCACAATAACCATTTCATTATAAGTCTCCTCAAACATGGCGCTTTTCAAGATTTCGACTGGATTCTGGTGATAACCTTGCGTTAAGAATTGCATGGCTTTGGCAGCGCGTTCAGGGGTATCCAACAATCCGTTCCTCTCTGAATCTTCACCCAAATCTTTTAAAATATTCTTGTAGCGTTCCTTGACATCGTCGGTAACTTTTATGTTGTATTCTTCTAATTTTCTGTAAGGCATACCAAGTAATTTAGTTCTTTGAAATTATTCAATTTTCAATTTGTTGATGTTAAAATAAGTAAATAGTATGTAATAGTTAAAAATGCTTACAAATAAGTTTGTTTTTTTAACTTTTAATTAGGATAAAAAGAGTATTTCAGTTTTAATTTTGTACTAGAAGCTGTAACATTTTTGATTAACTATAGTCTCTATTTTATTGGTTGACCAATCAAATAAATTATGACCCGATTCTTTATAATTTTATTGTTATTAAGTATATCCATTACTTATTCCCAAGATAAAAAGGTATTAAGCATAAAACGCACAACCAAAGCACCCAAAATTGATGGTGTTTTAAATGATGATGCATGGGTTAATGCCGATGAAGCAAAAGACTTCATTCAGTTTAGGCCAGCGATGGGTATAGTTGAAAAAGATTATCAAAAAACTGTTGTAAAAGTTACTTACGACGACAATGCCATTTATTTTGGAGCTTATTTACATGATAACCCGGAAGAAATTGTAAGACAATTTACTAGTAGAGATAATTTTGGTCAAACAGATTTTTTTGGAATTGTATTGAACCCAAATAACGATGCACAAAACGATACAGAATTTTTTATTTTCCCTTCCGGAACACAAGCAGATGCAATAGCTAACCCTAGTATTGGAGAAGATTTTGGATGGAATGCTGTTTGGACAAGTTCTGTAAAAATTGTTGATGATGGTTGGATTGTCGAAGTGAGGATTCCATATTCAGCTTTACGATTTGCAAATCGTGAAATTCAAACTTGGGGAGTACAATTTCACAGACATTTTAGAACAACCAGAGAACAATTTACGTGGAATCCTCTGGATGTCACAAAAGGAAATATAGGTTTATATCATGGCGAGGTTAAGGGAATAGCAAATATTGAACCTCCTACTCGATTAAGTTTTTATCCATTTACTTCTGGTTTAGTTAAAACATTAGATGGGGAAACCACAGACGATTTTAGTTTTGGTATGGACGTTAAGTATGGTATTAGTGAGAATTTCACATTAGATGCAACTTTAATCCCAGATTTTAGTCAAGTTGGTTTTGATGATGTTCAACTAAATTTAAGTCCGTTTGAGCAACAATTCTCTGAACAAAGACAGTTCTTTACTGAAGGAGTAGATCTGTTTACTAAAGGACGTTTATTTTATTCAAGACGAATTGGTGGTACTCCAACCAATTATTCTGAAATAGAAGATAATTACACCGAAGAAGAAATAATCGATAATCCCACTGAAGCAAAAACAATTAACGCTTTGAAAGTTTCCGGTAGAACAAAAAAAGGTTTGGGAATTGGTTTTTTCAATGCCATTACAGAAAAAACTGAAGCTACTGTTAAGAACTTAACAACAGAAGAGGCTAAAAAAGTAGTTACGGAACCATTGACAAATTATAATATTTTGGTTCTAGACCAACAGTTCAATAAAAATTCTTCAATTACAGTAATCAACACAAATGTAACTAGAAATGGTGATTTTAGAGACGCTAATGTTTTTGGAGCTGGATTTGACATAACAAACAAATCTAATAAATTTAATTACGAAGGTTCAGCAATATTTAGTTCCGTAAATGAAGAGGATGGCACCAAAAATGGATTTACTACAAATTTTGAGTTTTCTAAAGTAAGTGGGGAATATAGATA
>CAYTSL010000302.1:0-2823 GCA_964440415.1 uncultured Flavobacteriaceae bacterium | reverse complement strand
TATAGTAGATAAATTCTGGCAGATATTTACAGTAACTATCGCCGCTCAATTGGGTGTTGCACCAATCAGTTTATATTATTTCCATCAGTTTCCGAGTTTATTTTTTATTTCAAACTTGGTCATAATTCCTTTTCTTGGATTTATTTTAGGGTTTGGAATATTGATTATCGCTTTAACACTTTTAAATGGCCTACCTCAATTTTTAGCTTCGGTCTTCGGTTATTTTATTAGTTTAATGAATGGTTTTGTGATGTTTATTTCAAAACAGGAAGCCTTTTTATTTAAACACATTTCCTTTGGATTACTATCAGTCATTTCAAGTTATGTATTGATCGTAGCTTTAGTAAAATTGTATAAAAACAAATCATATAAGTATCATACTTTGGCTTTATTAGCCATAGCACTATTTATTTCAGTTCTAATTTTTAATAAATACAATAATTCTACTAGTGAATTTTTAGTATTTCACAAAAGCAGATTTAGTTTGATAGGTATTAAACAGAATACAGAACTAAAACTTCATCATAATTTAGATAGCATAACTTATTCAAAAGATAAATTAGTAACAAACTATAAAGTTGGAAATTCTATAAAAAAAATTGTATTAGATAGCATCAGTTCTATTTATAAGGTAAATGATAAATGGATATTAGTTATTGATAGCCTAGGCGTTTATAAAACATCATTTAAAACAGATTATGTATTGTTAAGAAATTCTCCAAAAATCAACTTAAGTAGATTGATAGATCATTTAGAACCAAAACTAATTATTGCAGATGGCAGTAATTACAAAAGTTACCAGGAACGTTGGTTAGAAACCTGTGTAAAAAAAGAAATCCCTTTTCACCAAACCAGTAAAAAGGGAGCTTTTATAATTCAATATTAATAATTGTACTAATTAAACTCTGACTTAAAATTTTTAAAGTAAGCGTTGGCATCTTCCTGACTTTTTAAATTCTTGTAGTCATCTCTGTGGAACATTTTTAAATATATCTCCAGTTGTTGGGGTGTTTGAAATCCTTTAACTTGAGTGATCAATCCTTTATTTTCATCTAGAAAAACCATTGTAGGATACGCATTCACGCCAAAGTATCTTGATAGTTGGTGAGAGGAATTTCGTCTACTAGCCTTGCTAGGGTCATATTGAGGGTTCTTAAACTCATTCCCATTAAAATTCACTTCAGAATTACCTTCCGCATTAAATTTTACCGCATAATAATTTTCATTAATGTACTTTGATACGTCTTTATTTGCAAATGTTCTTTTATCTAGTAATTTACATGGTCCACACCAATTGGTATAGAAATCCATAATGATCTTACGTGGTTCGTTATGCTGTAGTTCTATAGCCTCTTCAAAAGTTACCCAATTAATCTCTTGGGCATTTAAATTTAAAGCGAAAAATAAAACAGCTATAAGTAGTATTTTATTCATAATATATTAGGTCGTATAAAAGTTCAAAACATAACAGGCAAAAAACGAGCCAAAATTAATGAATACCATGCATCATCTTTTTAATCATTCTGTTCAAGCTTAAAATCACTAACGCTGCAATAAAAGGAATTATTGTAAATATTAAAAAGAAGCCTGACAATCCTGTTTGTGCAGAAATCCCATCCATATGTTCAGCTATTAGAGCTGCTAATTTACCTGCTAATCCTGTAAACACATACCAAATTCCGAATAAGAATGCTAACATTCTAGCAGGAGCTAATTTACTAACATAAGACAATCCTACTGGTGAAATTGATAATTCTCCCATTGTATGAAGCAAAAAGGCAAGGATTAACCAAATCATACTTACTGAAGCTGTTTCTGCTCCTTTTGGAATACTTAATGATCCAAATGCCAACATACCAAAACCTGCAGCTAAAAGTGTTAATCCTATAGCAAATTTTTGAGGAGCTGTAAAGCTGTATTTTTTCCAAAAATTAGCGAATAAAGGTGCTAATGTAATAATGAAAAAAGGATTTAAAATCTGAAACCAAGATGTATCAACAATCGTTGAATCTCCTACAATTTTGTCTTGCACTCTTAAAATTACTAACACCCAAATAATAATAAAACTAATGGATGTAAACACTATTGTTAAAGGATACTTTCCATAAATAACTCTAGCAAGTTTATAGATAATCCAAGTTAAGATTACCATTGGAGTCACTGATAGTAAGAAATCTATAATTTTGTAAATAAGTCCCCAATTACCAACTAAAGTTCTATTAGTATAATCTCTAGCGAAAATATTCATAGAGGTCCCTGCTTGCTCAAAACTTGCCCAAAAGAATATTACAAAGAAGGCGATAATAAAAACAACTTTCAGTCTATCTCCTTCAACTTTTTCGTAACGCTTAAGTCTTAATATGCCTAAAGTTATAAATATGATTAATGATAAGATAAAGAATAATGAAGGCATTCCTAATGAAATTTCAGTACCAAATGCATTAAACTGAAACAGTTCTTCAACTAAAAAGTGCTTTCCTCGAGTTACAACCGAATATAATCCATCTACAATCCATGAAATAGCAAAGAAGCCTCCTAGCAATGTAATTTTGTTGTCTGCTGAAGTAAAAGGTACCGTTTTCTTCTTATCCTCTTCTGAAAGTTCATAAACTTTAGGTTGTGGTTTAGAAGCTGCTTCGCCAAAAATAGATCGAGCAAAATAAAACTGTAACAATCCAAATAACATGAATATTCCTGCCAAACCAAATCCCCAACTCCAATTAAAGTTTTCCCCAATCCATCCAACTAAAAGAGTGCCAATAAACGCACCTGAGTTAACTCCCATATAAAAAATAGTATAAGCACCATCCTTTTTATTACTGT
>CAYTSL010000301.1:0-2823 GCA_964440415.1 uncultured Flavobacteriaceae bacterium | reverse complement strand
AATATTTTTGTAACTTTGAATTTCTTAATTCTTCATGAAATGTCTCTAAATAAGACTATTAGCACATTGACTAAAACATACAGGCAGTTGTTTGAATGTTTGATGTTTTTTTCTTTAAATGCTTAATTATTGACACCCTGCGTTATTTATTCTATTTTCAGGTGCTATACCTGAGTTATCGTAACATTTAAGTATCATGAAAACTGTACACAACAATTTAAAAGCGGAAAGACCGGCCTCTGCAGAGGGTAATTTCTATACACCTTTAAAAAGTAATATTGGCCCCGGAATGAATGAGCGGGTTCAAAAATTGAGAAAAATAAGTTTTGAAACTCAGCCGAGCTTATCCATTGAAAGAGCGATCATTCAAACTACATTTTACAAAAATAATTTCGGAAAATTTTCAATTCCCGTACTTAGGGCCTTGAATTTTTTAGAAATATGCAAGCAAAAAACGATATATCTGGGCGAAGGAGAATTAATTGTTGGAGAACGAGGCCCAAGCCCAAAATCTGTTCCTACATTTCCTGAATTAACTTGTCACAGTGTTGAAGATTTTAATGTCTTGAATACACGCGATATGCAGCGGTATACCATCAGCGAACAAGATATTGAAACTTATGCGCGTGAAGTAATTCCTTTTTGGAGCGGTAAATCCATGCGTGAAAGAATTTTTAGCCATGTTCCACACGAATGGAGCCGAGCCTATGAAGCCGGGTTGTTCACAGAATTTATGGAACAACGTGCTCCTGGCCATACTACTTTGGATGGAAAGATTTACGAAAAAGGAATGCTCGACTTTAAAAAAGAAATTCAGGAGCAGATCAATTTATTAGATTTTTTAAATGACCCTGAGGCTACGGATAGAAAAGAGCAATTAGAGGGAATGAAAATATCCTGTGATGCCGTCATTGTTTTTGCCGAACGCCATGCTGATCTGGCTGAAGAGAAGGCCGCAATTGAAAAAGATCCCTATCGCGTTAAAGAACTCCTTAAAATAGCAGAAGTTTGCAGATGGGTGCCCGCCAAGGCGCCAAGGAATTTCCATGAGGCAATTCAAATGTATTGGTTTGTACACCTCGGAACAATTACCGAATTAAATGGATGGGATGCCATGAATCCAGGACATTTTGACCAGCATTTGACAACCTATTACGATCGGGAAATAGCCAGTGGAGCTTTAAGCAGAGAGGAAGCCAAAGAATTGCTAAGTTGTTTTTGGATTAAAGTGAATAATCAACCCGCTCCGCCAAAAGTAGGAATTACCGCTAAAGAAAGCGGAACTTATAATGATTTTACAAATATTAATATTGGAGGTGTTAAATTTGATGGTTCTGATGGCGTAAGCGACGTTTCTTATATCATGCTGGAAATTGTGGAAGAACTGCATGTACTTCAACCTGGAAACTCTGTTCATATAAGTTCCAGAACGCCTGATCGGTTTTTAACAGAAGCATGCAAGGTAATTCGCCAAGGCCATGGATATCCTTCTATTTTTAACCCTGATATATATATCCCTGAAATGTTGCGCCAGGGAAAATCTTTGGAAGATGCACGTGAAGGTGGCTGCAGTGGCTGCATTGAGGTAGGCGCCTTTGGTAAGGAAGCCTATATCCTCACTGGGTATCTTAATGTTCCTAAAATCATTGAAATAACGTTAAATAATGGTATTGATCCTTTGACTGGAAAAAGAGCAAGTATCGAAACTGGTGATCCACGTGACTTTAAGAGTTATGAGGAATTGTATGATGCCTTTTTGAAACAACTCAATTATATCGTTAATCAAAAAGTTTTGGTGAGTAATTATATTGACCGAATGTTTGCAAAATATAGTCCTGCTACTTTTTTATCTGTCGTCATTGACGATTGCATCACTAAGGGAAAAGATTATTATAATGCTGGTCCAAGGTATAATACCAACTATATTCAATGCACAGGTTTGGGAACCGTGACCGATAGCTTATCAGCTTTAAAAAAACACGTTTTTGAAGACAAAAGTATTTCAATGGACGCTCTGATAAAAGCAGTTTCAAAGAATTTTAAAGGTGAGGAAATTCTCAGACAAACCATCCTCAATAATACGCCCTTCTATGGAAATGACGATGATGCAGCAGATGATATCGCCTTGCGCGTATACAACGATCTATTCGAGGCCATTGACGGGAAACCCAATACCAAAGGAGAATCGTTTCATTTGAATATGTTGTCAACCACATGTCATGTATATTTTGGTAAAGTAATGGGTGCTACGCCTAACGGACGCTTGGCCCATAAGTCAATTTCAGACGGAACTTCTCCTTCGCACGGTTGTGATACAAATGGGCCTTCTGCTGTTATCAAATCACTCACAAAAATTGATCAGGTTAAATCAGGCGGAACCTTGTTAAATCAACGCTTCTTACCCAGTTTGTTAAAACGTGATGAAGACATTATGAAACTTGGAAGCCTCGTGCGAAGTTATTTTGCTTTGGGTGGTCATCACATTCAATTTAACATTGTTGATACGGCAACCTTATATGCGGCGCAGGAAAACCCCGAAGATTATAAGGACCTCCTGGTAAGAATGGCAGGTTACAGTGATTATTTCAATGATATGAATGCTGATTTACAGCAAGAAGTGATTGAAAGAACAGAAAACGAATCCTTTTAAATGAGTACCGGATTAATTTTTGATATAAAAAAATATGCCATAAACGATGGCCCGGGAATCCGGTTAACCGTTTTTTTTAAAGGCTGTAATTTGTCTTGTAAATGGTGTCATAATCCTGAAAGTATGTCGCCAAAAGTTCAAAAAATGTATAGTGCTTCAAAATGCATTGGGGC
>CAYTSL010000300.1:0-2831 GCA_964440415.1 uncultured Flavobacteriaceae bacterium | reverse complement strand
TAATTGTTCTTTTAGATTCTTTTGATTTTGTTTCATAATTGTAGCTAACGTGTTCGTGTATGTTTAGTTGCGTTGTTCGAGCTCCTAATTTAGCAAATACAAACCGAATAGAAAATCCGACCTGTAGCGACATTTATCGTCGCAAAGGATTTCTCGAGAAACCATTAACTGACTACGCAATGAACAATTCACGTTGTTAGGCACTTTTAAATTAATAGTCATATTTCAAAAGATCAACTCCTAAATTTGTTATATATAATGTTTGACCATCATAAGAAAAGAACATGCCGGTAATCAAACCCGGAAGCGGATGAAAAAGGTCAGGTGAAAGCAATTCAAGCCTCTCCTTGCCTAAGTGACTTCTGCGAATCCACTCGTTAGAAATTTTCAAATTTTCTTTTGTAGAGCCGTCAAAAATCACGTGTTGGGAGTGATTCTCAAAATCCACCGCAACGACTTGATTAAAAAGAGGAGATGCAACGATTAACCTACCCTGTTGATCTATTAGTAAATTATCCGGACTAGCAACGTTAGCAGCGACACCTGCATATTTAGTCAATCCTGTAGGCGTGTCTACATCAAATTTATGAACCCTGTCCATCATAGTTTCTGAAACATAAAGGTGTTTTTCATCCTTGTCCATAGTAATGCCATTTGCAAAACAAAGACTGTCAGCAATTAATGTTGGGGCACTACTCAAATCATTCATTCGGTACACAGCACCATTGGGAATTGATAAGTTGGCATGACTAAACATCTCAGCTATGCTTGTACTTTCTCCAGATTGTGTAAACCAGATCGCGCCGGTTTTATCTCTGTAAATTGTGTTGACACCATAGGGATGATCATAGATCATTTTCACCTCTTCGGACTCTATATTTATTCGATAAATTTTTCCATCTGATATATCTGACATAAGCAGATGCTTCCCATTGTGCTCTAAAACCACGCCATTTGGAGCTGGAACCTGATCAGGAGGAAGATACACATAACCAGCAGCTTTGAAATCACCAAATGGGCGATTGGAGCCATCTTTTTCAATTAATCGTAGGCCTTTTGCTTGGTCAACCACGATAATACGTCCATCTTCCAATGAAACTCCATCCTCAGCTCGTAGTAAGCTACCATCACCGGGAAATAAATTTTCTTTTTGAAATGTGAAATAGGGGAGTTGATTTGTTGATTCTTTCGTAGTGCTAGTTTCATCACTTGATTTTGGTGTATTACAACTCATTATAGTAAAAACGAAAAGTAATAAAGGGTAAATGGAAAGTTTCATAATGGTGGTTTTAGATATTTTTAAAGACAGTAGAGTTAATAATTGAATAATAGATTCATATGTTAATTTCTAATTGTGCCTAACGATATGTGTATAAGTAGTGGCGATTTAATAGCACTATTTTTCGACTAAAAACAAAAGTACAAAAAAAGCACAAACCTTAAAGATTTGTGCTTCAATAGCCATTACTTATGCACCGTGTTATGCAATTTTCTTATTCCACAGCTGTTAAATCTAGTTTCCTTTAATTACATTTCTTCACAAATTCTCATATTCAGTTTTGTAAATGCTTTTTCTCTAATTCCCGTGAGTTTTTTATATTCTTCATCATCCATCATATTTTCAATAGATTGAACATTTGGGAATTCAAAAATAGACATCAATTCTGCACCGTTTTCTCCAACTAAATGTTTAAGGGTTTTGTAACGTTTAACAAATACTCCTCCATATTTTGGAGCAAAAGGTCCAGCTTTCTCTAAATACGATTGCATTTCTTGCATATTCTCAGGATTTGGAATTGCAGTAATAATTAATTTCGGTTTATTTTCCATCATTCTTATTTTTTAGATTAATAAGAACAAAAGTCAGTATTATATTCTATTTGGCCTTTGCGAAAAAGTCCAAATTCTATGCGTTTTGGCTCAATCGATATTCGGTAGGAGATATTTTAAAATGTAACTTGAAAGAACGATTAAAAGAAGAGATGGTATCAAAATTACATTCGTAAGCAATTTCAGAAATTAGTAAATCTGTATTTAATAGTAGTTTACTTGCCTTTTTCAATTTCATTCTATTAATGTATTTTTTTGGGCTTTCAGAATATACTTTGCTAAACTTTCTTTTAAATGATGAATGGCTCATATTACATAGTTTTGCAAAATCTTCAACACTTAAATTTGAGTAGAGATTGTTTTTAATAGTTGATTTAAATTCCGTGTGATTTAAATTAAACATAGAGACCAAAAAATCTAAAACCGATAAATTTTGTGATTTAGATATTAGAATAATTATCTCCTTCAATTTAAGCCTTATTATATCCTCATCTGCAATTTCAGGGGTATCCAATAACAGATTAATTGAGTTTTTATAGGAGGTAAACAAAGCATCAATATCTATTTTTTTGATATTAAAATTTACATTATGATTGGAGTTTGATAAATTAATATCCATTATTTCTTCTACTTGTTCTGGAAATAAAAAAACACCAGTAAATTCCATCTCTCTTGAAAGATTTCTTTGTTTTTCAGTCGTTTCAATAAAAAAATTGTGGCATTTGGCAAGTAAGCCCTTTTTTTTACTAAATGAAATAAATTGATTAGGTGTTCTTACAGAAAACTCGCCATCATCAACAAACATAAAACAGGCTTCATTATTTTGAAATGGTTTCAGTTCACGTTTGGGTGAAGTGATTTTCATTTTGTGAAATACAACTTTCCCTTTGTACCTTAATCTTTTAATTTCATTCAACATTTTCGATTTTTCTGGAATTGTGCATAAAGGATTGTGTATGGGTTGCGGCTGACGTTAGGAAGCCATTACTTATACACCTTGT
>CAYTSL010000299.1:0-2833 GCA_964440415.1 uncultured Flavobacteriaceae bacterium | reverse complement strand
GAATATTGGATTGGTAAAAATTTCGACCAACAAGGAAGTTTAAATGGGCGAGTTGCAGAAATATTTACGTTTGCAGAACGTGTTCAAGATGCAGATCGTCAAAAGATCGAGTCTTATTTGGCTATTAAATATGGAATCACTCTGGGCGCGTCTAATAAAGCCCAAAAAGATTATATTAATTCTTTTGATTCTATTGTTTGGGATATATCTGCTAATTCAGGATACAATTTTGATGTAGCAGGAATAGGTAAAGATTCCATATCTGATTTAAACCAGAAACAATCTAAAACATTAAATTCGGTTAACGGAGTAACAATTGGTCTGGGTGGTATTTATGCTACAAATAGTGCAAATCCTAATGAATTTGAGGATGATGGTGATTTCTTAGTTTGGGGAAATAATAATGGAGCTTTGTCCGGGACTAATACAAATACAATTACTATTGCCTCTGGAATAACTACGTCTATTACAAGAATAGACAGGAAATGGAAAATAGTTGAAAGTATTGAGGCGGCTGGTGCCGATTTAGAAACCGTTTTTGTTGGAATTCCTGCAAGTGCTTTTAGTGGGTTTTCTAAAACCGCAGATGAAGAGTATACCTTAATAGTAGCCGATGATCCTGCCTTTGCTGATAGTGATATTATTGATGTAATCCCATTACAAATAAATGTAGATCCATTTACTGGAAATCCAATTTTAGATCAAAATGGCAACCAGGTTTATAAAACTTGGTATGATTTTCATGAAACCAAGTATTTTACCTTTGGTAAGGTACCTAGATTATCAGAAAACCATTCTGTTAGTATTGTCTCTGGAGATTATCTGGTTGGTGAAATTGGCATGAATCTAAACGCAAATGCATTTGCAGTTTCAGCATGGATTAAAAGCAGTCCGAGTGCAAATACCAGAACTATAATGGCAAAAGGAAGTAAATTACAGTTGCGTTTAAATTCTTCTAGTCATGTTGAGGTCACACTAGATGATTTAGCAACCGCAAAATTTACTTCAACAACAGCCATAAGTGATAGTAAATGGCATCAAATAACATTTGTCTATAAAAGTGGAACCATCTTTTTATATATTGATGGAGTTTTAGATCATTCCGAACAAGATGTAGTCCCTCCTTCACCTAATTTTAATCATTTTTCTGTAGGAGCGATTTATGATGACAAAAATTCAATTACTAATCCGTTTTTAGGCGAGATAGATGAAATTTATATATGGAATCAGGCACTAACAGGAGATCAGGTGAGATACATCATGAATCAGGAGGTAGAGCGATTTGATAATAGTGGAACTGATTATGTCACTGGTAAAACAATTCCATATGGCAGTTCAAGTAATGAGGTGGCATCGATACCATGGAGTGACCTGGAAGTATATTTCAATTTCAATTGTTTTCATGGTTCTACAATTGAAGGCTTAACCGATAATCGCTCCTTTTTTAGATTAAATTACTTAAATAAGGATAAAACTTTAATTGATGATCAAACCGCTCCATTACCTTATGTTACTTTAGCAGATGGTGCATGGGATACGCCAGGAACTTGGTCCAATATTGCTGATCAGATGCTACCTAATTCATTAGGTCTTGATGGTGTAACACAAATTGATTGGAATACCGTAGAATTAAATCATAATATTTCTTCGGGAGATAGGGATATAACTCTTTTAGGGTTGAAAAATAATTCAGGAGTTATCACAATAGCAGATCCTAATGAAACCTTGGATGAAACTAACTCTGGACAAGGATTAACGGTTACAAATTATTTGGAAATAGATGGTGTTCTTGATCTCATAGGAGAATCTCAATTGGTACAAACTGATGGTAGTATTTTAGATGAAGATAGCGGTGGTTTTATTGAAAGGGATCAACAGGGTACCGCAAATAGCTTTAACTATAATTACTGGTCATCTTCAGTTGGCCCAATTAGTGGTAACACACTTACAAGAGGAACAGGGATAACGAGCATAAATACAAATCATTCTGTATCAGATGTTTTGTTAGATGGAACAATTTCAAATGTATATAAAAATATTTCATTCAATCCATCACATACAGCAGCAGATTCGGGATCTTCAAGTCCAATTGTCATAAGTTCGTATTGGCTATACAAATTTTATGGTGCCAATGATAATTATTACTCTTGGGCATCAATAAATGAAACGTCTTCTTTATTAGCTGGAGAGGGATACACCATGAAGGGTTCTTCCGGAGCAGCAGATATCCTAAATGATTTTCAAAACTATGTATTTAAGGGAAAACCAAACAATGGAGATATAACACTAACTCTAGATAAAACATCAGGAGATGTGGATAGATTAATAGGTAATCCGTATCCTTCAGCAATTGATGCGACAGAATTTATTTTGGATAATTTAAGTATAGCAGATGGTGGCAACAATGTGAATGGAACTATTTTTAATGGTGCCCTATATTTTTGGGATCATTTTGGAGAAGAAAATTCACATAATTTGGGAGATTATGTAGGAGGTTACGCAACAAGAAATCTACTTGCAGGAGCAGCAGCTATTTCTGACGATAATTTAATAAATAACACCTCTGATGCGGGTAATCCTGCAGTAGGCACAAAAATTCCGGGGCCTTATATTCCTGTTAATCAAGGATTTTTTGTTACGACAGCTTTGAACGGTTTTGATAATGATGATGGCATCCCAATAGCAACAGTAGATGGAGGAAACGTTGTATTTAAAAATAATCAACGCGTTTTTGTACGAGAAGCACCTTCTTCTTCTGTCTTTATGAGGTCTTCATCTAATTCTTCAAATCAGTCAAATGAATCAAATGAAAAGCCTTTAATTAGATTAAGTT
>CAYTSL010000298.1:0-2874 GCA_964440415.1 uncultured Flavobacteriaceae bacterium | reverse complement strand
AACTACAGAAAGTAAAATCTATATTAAAAGATAAAAAGTACAAAGAGCTTATGCGGATGGGTAATAATGAAGATGGTAAAGTACTAATAAAATATCTTGGTTCTGAAACGAAAATAGAAGAACTCATAGTATTTGGTAATGCCAATGATCAAGGATTCGGAATTCTAAGAGTATTAGGTAAAAACATGCAACCAGATAATATGGTCAAATTAGTTGATGCGATGCAAAACGCAGATATTGATGAAGATCAGTTAAAAGGAATTACAGAATTTTTTCAATAGATTTTTGTATTGTTAATATGAAGAATCCCGATTTATTCGGGATTTTTTTTGTTCCTTATAGCAAGGATCAAATTTATAAGTAAGGTTAAAAATCCTACCAATATTACAATAATTACCATAAAATTATCTAGTATATCCAGTGTTCCTGCAAAGAAAAAACATGCAGTTACAAGAGCTGACAATAGTATTGATTGCTTATTGGTTAAAAACATCTTTTTAAATTATATTCCTGTATAATTCTGTGGTGTGATCTGTTTCAATTCCAGTTTAATTTTATCACTTACCTCTAAAGTATCGATAAAATTAGAAATCGACGTTTTCGTAATTACTTCGTTGGTTCTGGTCAATCCTTTTAAAGCTTCATATGGATTTGGGAACCCTTCGCGACGTAAAATAGTTTGGATTGCTTCGGCTACAACTGCCCAATTATTCTCTAAATCTTCATTGAATTTAGATTCATTAAGTATTAATTTACTTAATCCTTTTAAGGTCGATTTAAAAGCGATTAATGTATGTCCAAATGGTACTCCTACATTTCTTAAAACCGTACTATCAGTCAAATCTCGTTGCATTCTGGATATTGGAAGTTTTGCTGATAAATGTTCAAAAATTGCATTTGCCATACCTAAATTACCTTCACTATTTTCAAAATCAATCGGATTGACTTTATGAGGCATTGCAGAACTTCCAACTTCACCTTTTTTAATAGTTTGTTTGAAATAATCCATTGAAACATATGCCCAAAAATCACGGTCTAAATCTATGATTATAGTGTTGATACGCTTCACACAATCAAATAAAGCTGCCATGTGATCATAATGTTCAATTTGAGTAGTAGGAAATGAATGCTGTAAGCCTAACTTTTCCTGCACAAATTGACCACCAAATTCTTTCCAATTTATGTTGGGATAAGCAATTTTATGAGCGTTGAAGTTTCCTGTTGCACCACCAAATTTTGCAGCACTTGGTATATCATTTAATAAATTAAATTGTTCCTCTAGACGAACAACAAAGACCTCAATTTCTTTACCCAATCGAGTAGGAGAGGCTGGTTGACCATGAGTTCTGGCTAGCATTGGTACATTAGACCATTCTTTAGAAAGTTCTTTTAATTTATTTAAAAGTGTAAAATATTCGGGAACATAAATGTCGTTCATAGCTTCCTTTATACTTAAAGGAATAGCTGTGTTATTTATATCTTGGGATGTAAGCCCAAAATGAATGAATTCCTTATATTCTTTTAAGCCCAAAGAATCGAACTTTTCTTTTATAAAGTATTCAACAGCTTTTACATCATGATTGGTAACTTTTTCAATACTCTTTATCGTCAATGCGTCTTCTAAAGTAAAGTTTTGATATATCTCTCTAAGATTTTTAAACTGTTCGGTCTTAACGTCCTTTAATTGAGGTAGCGCTAATTCGCATAGTGCAATAAAATATTCAATTTCAACTAAAACCCGATATTTAATTAATGCTTCTTCAGAAAAATAATTTCCCAGTTCATTAACCTTACTTCTATATCTGCCATCTATTGGTGAAATTGCAT
Source organism: uncultured Flavobacteriaceae bacterium (assembly GCA_964440415.1). Lineage (GTDB taxonomy): Bacteria > Bacteroidota > Bacteroidia > Flavobacteriales > Flavobacteriaceae > Site-B1. Next base: position 1,047 of record CAYTSL010000298.1, on the reverse strand, counting down.
TTAACTCATTTAAAGGCATACTTGTCAATGTTTTTTGAAGATTCAAATATAGTTAATTAAGGGCTTAATATTAAAACTTAAAAATACTTATATTAGACCATAAATTCATATAAAATGAAGAATATATTAATCTTTGTAGTAATCATTATCCCTAATATAATTCAAGCACAAGCTTATAAAAAATCTGAACCATTAACGCACACTTATTCTATTGTTGCAAGAGACTCTGTAACAGGTGATATGGGTGTTGCTGTACAAAGCCATTGGTTTAGTGTGGGAAGTGTCGTTTCCTATGGAAAAGCTGGTGTAGGAGTTGTTGCTACCCAATCTTTAGTAAATCCTAGTTATGGACCAAAAGGATTAGCTTTAATGGAACAAGGTTTATCGCCACAACAGGCTTTAGATGCTTTATTGGCAAATGATAAAGGAGAAATGTACAGGCAAGTTGCTTTTTTAGATGTTAATGGAAAGGTTGCTACACATACTGGTGCTTTATGTATTGATGAAGCAGGTCATAAACAGGGAAAGAATTTTTCCGTTCAGGCCAATATGATGCTCAATAACACAGTTTGGGAAGCCATGGCTAAAGCATTTGAAAATACGAAAGGAACTTTAAGTCAACGAATTCTTGCTACATTAAAGGCAGCAGAAGGTGAAAAAGGAGACATTCGTGGAAAGCAATCTGCTTCAATTTTAATAGTAAAGGGACAAGCAACTGGGAGTAAATGGGAAGATACTATTATGGATTTGCGTGTTGAAGATCATGAAAATCCTTTAGAAGAATTAGATCGTTTGATGCAAATTCATAAGGCGTATGATTTTATGAATAAAGGTGATCTGGCAATGGAAGAAGGAAATTCTAAAGAAGCTGAGTTCCTCTACCTTGAAGCTCAAAAATTGTTCCCTCAAAATCTCGAAATGCAATATTGGTATGCTATCAACTTACTTAATAACAAACAATTTGATAAAGCTAAACCAATTTTACAATCTATATTTAAGAAGGATCCTAACTGGAAAACGTTGACATCAAGATTAGTAAAAAGTAAA
>CAYTSL010000297.1:0-2878 GCA_964440415.1 uncultured Flavobacteriaceae bacterium | reverse complement strand
TATAAAGAGAATTTATCTGAAGTAAAAACAAAAGTAAAAACGGTATTTGATACCTTATTACAATTAGCAGAAACACATAAAGATAAATTACTTCCAGGATATACGCATTTACAGGTCGCTATGCCATCATCATTTGGCTTATGGTTTTCGGCATATGCAGAATTATTGATTGACGATGTGTATGTCTTGAATGCAGTTAGTAAAATAGTAGACCAAAATCCGTTGGGTTCTGCTGCTGGTTATGGAAGTTCGTTTCCTATTGACAGAGAATTTACAACAAAAGAATTAGATTTTTCAACCTTAAAATATAACGTGGTTGCTGCCCAATTAAGCAGAGGAAAAAGCGAACGAGCAGTGGCTAATGCACTAGGTAGTTTATGCAATACTCTAGGCAGATTTGCTATGGATATTTGCCTGTATATGAGTCAGAATTTTGGGTTTATAAGTTTTCCAGATGAGTTAACTACAGGAAGCAGTATCATGCCACACAAAAAGAACCCAGACGTTTTTGAACTGATACGAGGTAAGTGCAATAAAATTCAAGCTTTACATACTGAAATGCTACTCATCACCAATAACTTACCAAGTGGTTACCACAGAGATTTTCAGTTGTTAAAGGAGAATATCATAAATGCTTTTGAGGACGTAAAGGACATTTTAGATATATTGAATTATGCCATACAGCAAGTGATTGTTAAGGACATCGATCTAACAGATGAAAAATATCAATATCTATTTACTGTAGATAGTATAAACAATTTGGTGGTTGATGGATTATCCTTTAGAGAAGCCTACCAACAAATAGGTTCACAAGTACAATCAGGAACCTACAAACCAGAATCTAATAAACAACACACTCATATTGGAAGTATTCATAATTTGAGTTTGGATAAGATTAAAGATAAATTTCCGTAAATGTCTCTTTTTTGAATGTTTTTTTTTAACTTTAATTAAAGTTGTTTCAAATTAAACTTGCTGCATTAATTCATTTTTATGATTTCTAAAGTTGGATTTATATTGTAAACATATTATTGATCTATGAATAAGGATAATACCAACCAAAATCCAAAGACGGACAAGTCAATGCCTAAAAGCGACATGACAGCTCTGGACTTGGCCTCTTCAATCATCAATAACTCTTCAGATACAATAATTGCTACCAACCTAAATGGAGAAATTACTTTATGGAATAATGGTGCTGTTAGACTTTATGGCTATACCAGAGAAGAAGCTTTAGGTAAGAACATTTCAATTATTTACAGGGAAGAGGATTTACCTGCATTAGGTGAAAGAATACAAAAGGTAATACAGGGTAAAAATATCTCTAATGCAGAAGCAACCGTCATTGATAAATTCAAAAATGAGTATACAGTATTACTCTCTATCGATGGTGTAAAAGACAAAAAAGGGAAGATCAATCAACTGGTTGGTCTAACAAAAGACATTACAGAAAAAAAACAATCGGAAAATAACCTTCGAGAATCTGAACTAAAGTTTTCTCAGGCGTTTGATAATTCACCAATTCCTGTTTCTATTTTAAATCTCACAACCGGAAAACGACTAGCCGTAAATAATGCGTTTATTAAAACATTTGGTTACTCAAAGGATGAATTAATAGACGAAGAAAGTATTTATAAGATCAACTTGGCAGTTGATCAGAAAGAATTCCAATTAATAGTTAAAAAAGCAATTCGAGATAGAGCCATATTTGAACACCCTTTTTCTATGTACTCCAAAGCTGGTGAAATTCGTCATACACTAGTAAACGCAACAAAAGCATATGATAGTAATGAGGACATATTTATTTTTTCTCTTTTAGATGTAACAGAACGAAAAAAGACACAAAAGGAATATGAAAATGCCAAAGAAAAAGCAGAAATAAGTGAGATATATCTTGATAATATCATCAACAATATTGGCGACCCAGTTTTTGTAAAGGATGAACAAAGTAAACTTCTCCTTGTTAATGAAGCCTTTTGCACCCTCTTAGACCTTACTAAAGACAATATAATCGGTAAAACGCTTGCTGAAGATATTTTGCCAGATGAACAAGAAGGTTTTTTAAAGATAGATAAGCAAGTACTCAAAACAGGTAAAGAAAATATTGTTGAGGAGTCGCTTACAATAAGAGGTGGGCAAACAAGAACAATTTATACAAGAAAAACGAGATATATTGATAGTAATGATAAAAAATATCTTATTGGTGTAATTCGCGATATTACAGAGCGAAAAAATGTAGAAAGAGAATTAAAAAAAGCCCAACAAATCGCTCGTGTAGGTAATTGGTATTTAGATATTTTAACAGAGGAAATTGTTTGGTCAGAAGAACTCTATAAAATGTATGGTTTTGATCCAACACTTCCTATTCCACCTTATTCAGAACATGAAAAATTTTTAACACCAGAAAGCTGGGAGCTTTTAACTTCATCTATCGAAAATACCAGAAATACAGGTGTTCCCTACGCAATTGAACTTAAAACTAAAGAAAGTATTGGAATTAATAAATGGAAATGGATATTTGCTCAAGGCGAAGCTGTATTAGATTCAGGAAATAAAATTATTGCTTTAAGAGGTACTGCACAAGATATTACAGAACGAAAAAAAGCAGAAGAAAATTTACATCAAAAGGGCCATATAATTGAGTCTGCTTCAAGTGCCATTGCAACTTCAGATCTTGATGGAGATATGACTTATGGCAATCCTGCTTTTAAGAAACTATGGAGATTTGATCATGATGAAGACTATTTAAATAAGCCATTTACAAATTACTGGTTGTTAAAAGAGAATGAAGAGAGTATAAATACTTCCTTAACAGATAAGGGCTATTGGGAAGGAGAACTTAAAGCCAAAAGAAAAGATGGATCAGAGTTTGATGTTC
>CAYTSL010000296.1:0-2880 GCA_964440415.1 uncultured Flavobacteriaceae bacterium | reverse complement strand
CCTTTTAATGAGTTGAACCCTTTTGGCAAATATTTTTTAGTGTCAAAATCTATAATAACATCCTCTTCAATTTCATATACATAAATGTCTTCAATTTTTACTGGCTCTTTTTCTTCAGAATACAATTCTGTAAATTGTAAAGGGAAATCGTTAAGATTGTCAATGGTGTTAATTAATGTAGCTGCACTTGTGATTAAAGACATGCTACAAATAGCAAATAATAGTTTCATGGATTTAGGTTTAATGTTTAATTGTTACGCTTATCTACGAAGTAAATCAACATTTGGATTTGCATTAGGATATTATTAACACAAAAAAAAATACTAAACAAAAAAGCCGCTTAAAAAGCGACTTTTTTATTTGTATAACAACAATGATTTAAATGCCTACATGATGATCATTATTGTTGTATAGTGTGTATGATTTAGTATTAAAATCAATGTCTACTTCTTCTTCTATTTCAATTAATTCTATTGTACTCCAATCAAGGTCATACAATCCTTTTAGTGAGTTAAAATCTTTAGGCAAGTATTGTTTTGTATCAAAATTGACAGTTACTTCTTCTTCAAGTTCTACTAACTCAATTGATTCCCAATCAAGATCGTACATTCCTTTTAATGAGTTAAAATCTTTTGGTAAATATAGTTCGGTGTCAAAATCAATCACGACTTCTTCTTCTATTTCTACCAACTCTATGGTATTCCAATCCAAATCTCCAACACCTTTAAGAGCATTGAAATCTTTTGGTAAAAATTGTTTAGTATCAAAATCAATCACTACTTCTTCCTCAAGTTCTACTAACTCAATTTTATTCCAATCCAAATCTCCTATACCTTTAAGAGCGTTAAAATCATTTGGCAGGTATTGAGTGGTGTCAAAGTCTATTGCAACTTCTTCTTCAACTTCATATACATAAATATCTTCAACCTTTACTGGTTCTTCATTATTAGAAGTAAAATGAGTTGTAAGCGCACATTCTTCTAATTTAGGTTCAATACATTTTAATGTTAATGTATCTGGATTTTCGATGGTGTTAAACGACGTAGCTGAAATTGTGATTAATAGCATGCTACAAATGGTGATAATTGATTTCATTGGTTTTTGATTTACTTGGTTTTGTTACATGATAGACTCAAAAATTCAGCCAACGTTACACACGTTATGAAATGTTTAACATAGTAGTACAGAATTTTATATTTTCCTTAAGAATAGGAATAGCTAACGTTAAAATTTTAAGAGTTTTAAGGAAGAATCTCTTTGATTTTTGAATGATAAGAATCAAATTTAATCAAGTCATTATGGCTACCATTTTCTATAGGTGTAAAGGATGTTAGATTTTGTGGAGCTACCTTAAATAACTTCTCACTAGACTTAAAAGGCACAACATAATCATCGGTACCATGAAGTAAAGATATATTACAAGTTACATTTTGAATAAATTCGTTGGTTGGTAGTTTGTAATGCAGAAGTGATTTTACTGCGAAAAAAGGAAATCTGTGTTTTGCAACATCAGGTATATCAAAATAAGGTGTTTCTAAAATTAACTGCTTTGGTTTGTTTTTAGACGCAATATAGGTTGCTATTCCTGTTCCTAAAGATCGTCCATAAACAGATATGTCTTTTTCTTCGTAAAGTTCTTTCAAAAAATCATAACACAACTGTGCATCGCTATACAAAGCATGTTCACTTAATGCTCCAGTGCTTTTGCCATAGGTTCTGTAATCCATAACCAGTACATCATAATTCTTTTCTACAAAATACTCTGTGATTTTTCCCCAACGTGACAAGTCTCCAGCATTACCATGAAAATAGAGAATTACTCCTTTGGGTTCTTCAGCTTTAAAATGAAGAGCATTGATAACAGCGTTGTCATCTGCTTTTAAAAATAATTCTTCAAAAGGATGCGAAAATTTAAATACATGAGTTTGACTTAAAACCGTTGGTCTGAATAATATTTTTTCCTGTAGAAAATATAAGGCTGTTCCAATCATAAGGTAAAAAGCTATTAAAACAAGTAATGCTTTTTTAAGCTTGTGTTTTATTTTTTTTTGACGAATGAATGACATTAATACTTGTGGTTGATAGATCTATTGATTTAGGTTCAGAATTCAGTATGTCGTCTAGCATGTTATGATAGGATTCAAAATTATTCAAATTTTTATGTCCACCACCAATTACTGAATGTAATTTTGTGAGCTTCGGATTTATTTTTGACAATTTTAAACTGGATTTATACGGAATTAATTTATCGTTTGTTCCATGTATTATATGAATTGGACACTGCACATACTTTAACCATTTATAAGTTGGTAACGGATATTTCATTAAAATAGAAAATGGCATAAAGGGCATGTAGCGTGCAGTTACTTTGGTTAAACTATAATAAGGTGCATCCAGAATAAGCATTTTAGGGTTATTGGTTGATGCCAACTTGGTTGCAAATCCAGAGCCTAAAGAGCGTCCATATAGAATGATCCTTTCCTCTGTGGTTTGTTCTTTAATCTTGTCATACACAACCTGCATATCTCGTTTAATGTTTTTTTGTGATCGTCTTCCAGTACTTTTACCAAATCCTCTGTAATCTACCATAAGTACATTATAATCATGCCTTGTAAAGTCTACTGCAAACTTTCCCCAGCCTTTTATACTTTTTGAATTTCCTTTTAGATAGAGTACGATGCCTTTACTTTCTCCCTTGGGAAAGAACCTTAAGCCATTAATATTGGCTCCATCTCTGGTAGTAAGATTATATTCTTTGGTTTCTTGATTATCGTAATGAAATTGGAAATCTTCTGGCAGTTTTTCCGGTTTAAACAAGGCATAGTCCTGCAGATAATACAAGGCAACACTTATAACAATGTAAATAATTACAATGGCTAT
>CAYTSL010000295.1:0-2884 GCA_964440415.1 uncultured Flavobacteriaceae bacterium | reverse complement strand
CCATAAGGTCCACCAATAACAAACACCAATCGTTTTATACCAGAATTCATGTGTTTTTGTAGGTAAAGGGAAAATCGAATCGAATCCATTTGTATTCCATTTTCATCCAGCAGAATCAACACATCTGACGATTTTAACCGATTTAAAATAAGCTCACCTTCTTTCTTTTTTTGTTGATCTTCAGTAAGGTTTTTTACTTTTTTTAAATCTGGAATCACCTCGAATTCAAATTTTATATAAAAGCCAAGACGCTTTTGGTAATCATCAATCAACTGCTGTAATTCCTTATTATCTGTTTTGCCTATGGCAAGGAGTTTTATGGTCATGTTTTGTCAGGTCGAGCGCAGTCGAGACCTCTTTTTAATATCTCTCGACTGCGCTCGAGGAGACATGCTCGTGAATTTAATTGTTTGAAATTCAAATTTACATTTTTTTAGAATTTGAAGTTTCATTTTTGGAATTTTTTAATAATCAATTATTACTTTAGCTGTAAACAAAAAATCAATGATCAGTCAAGCCAAATTCCAGCACGAAATAGACCTAATAATTGCCAATGCTATAAGAGAAGATGTTGGTGATGGAGACCATAGCTCTTTGGCCTGTATTCCGGTAACAGCGCATGGTAAAGCGAAGTTATTGGTCAAAGACGAAGGAATTATTGCAGGTGTAGAATTTGCAAAGCAGGTTTTTAGGTATATAGATAGAAACATGAAGGTTGAGACGCTTATTGAGGATGGATCCAAGGTAAAGTATGGAGATATCGTGTTTTATGTTGAAGGTGCTTCACAATCTATATTAAAAACTGAACGTTTAGTATTAAATGCCATGCAACGTATGAGTGCTATTGCCACAAAAACAAAATTATTTGCAGAGTTAATTGAAGGTACTGGTACAAAAATTATTGATACAAGAAAAACGACTCCTGGAATAAGAGCTCTTGAAAAGTGGGCCGTTAGAATTGGTGGTGGTGAAAATCATAGATTTGCCTTATATGATATGATAATGCTTAAGGACAATCATATTGATTTTGCTGGTGGAATTACAAAGGCTATTGATAAAACAAAACGATATTTGAAAGAAACCAAAAGAGATTTAAAAATAGTAGTGGAGGCTAGAAATTTAAGTGAAATAGAAGAAATTTTAAAAAGCGACGGTATTTACAGAATTCTAATAGATAATTTTAACTTTGAAGACACCAAAAAAGCCGTAGAATTAATAAATGGTAAATGTTTGACCGAAAGCTCTGGTGGCATAAGTGAAAAAACAATACGAGATTACGCCTTATGTGGAGTTGATTATATTTCTAGTGGTGCCTTAACACATTCCGTTTACAATTTGGATCTAAGTTTGAAAGCGGTTTAAAAAATGACCAAAACTTCAGAAGAAGCAATTAGCAAAATTCCAGTAGTCAACCTGATAGCCAAATTATTACAAAAAATTAAGCTTCCAGGCTTAAAAGGTATGTCCTTATACCAGTTACTCGAAATGTATGTGATTGGTATAGTAAAAGGTGCTATTACAACAAGAGGAAGTTCAATAGCCTTTAGTTTCTTTACAGCTATATTTCCTTTTTTGATCTTTATCCTAATTTTGATACCCTATATTCCGTTTGAAGATTTTAGAATTGAATTCATGGTATTTCTGGAGTCGTTTCTGCCTCCAAATACTTCAGATTTTTTCTTTAAAAATATTTTTGAGGATATTGAAAACACAAATCGAGGGGGATTGTTATCATCCGTTTTTCTGCTGTCAATATTTTTAATGGCAAATGGTGTGAATGCAGTGTTCTCCGGATTTGAGAATTCTTATCATTCTCAAATAACCAGGAATTTTATTTACCAATACTTCTATGCTCTAGGAATTGCGATATTGTTGGCATTGCTATTGGTAGTAACCGTTGTTGTTTTGGGTTATTTTGAGATTTATGTTATTGAAAACTTGGAGGATCATGGTTATATAGAACAAGCCCAAGGGCAATTTGGAGTCAAATTAGCAAAATATCTGTTTTTTGTGATTATGATTTATTTAGCCACATCTATATTGTATTATTTTGGAACGAAAGAAGGAAGGCAACTCAAGTTCTTTTCAGTTGGTGCGATTTTTACAACTTTACTCATTATGTTAACCTCATATTTATTTGGTGTTTATATAGAAAACTTTTCTCAATACAATGAGTTGTATGGTTCTATAGGAGCACTTTTGATTTTGTTACTTTACATTTGGCTTAACTCCAATATTTTGTTATTGGGTTTTGAACTGAACGCATCCATAAATCAATTAAAAAAGAAGTGTTAGTTAGTTACACTTTTACACAATGCAATATTTTATAGATATTATTCTTCCTATTCCTCTTGAAAAGCTATTTACCTATAGCATCACGAGAGCAGAATCTGACTTTTTACAAGCTGGAATGCGAGTAGCTGTACCATTTGGAAAATCAAAGATATATACTGGTTTGGTCTATAAAATTCATAATGAGGCACCTGTCATATACGATGCCAAGGAAATTCATCAAATTTTAGATGAAGAACCCATTGTAAATTCTTACCAGCTCAAACTTTGGGAATGGATGTCTAGTTATTATTTGTGCACCATGGGAGAGGTTATGCGTGCAGCCTTACCGAGTGCCTTTGTTTTAGAAAGTGAAACCATAGTTAGTTTAAACAAATCTAGCACTGTTAATGATGAACATTTAAAAGATGATGAATTTCAGGTTTTTGAAGCTTTACATCATCAATCCTCATTAAAAATTCAGGAAATAGCAAGTATAATAGATAGGAAAAATGCACTTCCTGTGATTAAGCGACTGTTAGACAAAGAAGCTATTTCATTACAAGAGGAATTGTATGAAAAGTATAAACCGAAATGGGTTCGATATGTAAAA
>CAYTSL010000294.1:0-2886 GCA_964440415.1 uncultured Flavobacteriaceae bacterium | reverse complement strand
AGTCTTTGGAAAGTACTTTAAATTGTTCTTTTGACTTATTAGAGTTTAACGCCACAATACGAGATTCAGAGAAGTATCGCCACGAATTCCCAGTTATATGATCCATGTCCTGTAAATCTCCTGCAACTTCAGTGAATATTATCATACCCTCTATTGATCTTTGATTACAGGATAAAAAAAAGATACAAGAGCAACTTATGGCCACCATAATTATGAATACTATATTTGATTTTTTAATATTCATTTGTACTTTATTCAGGTTCTTTGACGGTTAGTATTTGATTGGCTTTGATATTATCCAATATCTGTAATTTACCTGATGGCCATTTTATTTCTATTTTTTCAACAGTTTCATTCTTCAAAAGGCCAAAATGTATTCTTGAATCATTTTGCGATAGGTACCCAGTCGCACTTTTTTTCTGAGCCGTCTGCAATTTGCCCCCTGCTAACAATTTAATTCTGGAACCTATTCCGTCTTTATTACTCGAATGACCTACCAGATTTAATGTAAGCCAGTTATTTTGATTCCCTTTATTATTTCTAATAAACATACCAGGGCTGTCTAAATTCACAATATAAATATCAATATCCCCATCATTATCATAATCACCAAGGCATGCACCACGACCCACGTGCTCTTCTTGAAAATATTGGCCTCTCTCAACAGATACATCCTTGAATTTTCCAGCATCAATATTCTCAAATAATTGATCTTCTTGCCCATATTTATGCTTTAGTTCACCATTTGTTTTAAAAATATCTGGATCACCATCGTTGTCATAATCAAGAAAAGAAGATGACCATCCTACAAACTGTCCGGATGCGACAGAGATTCCTGAAGCATATGACTTATCACTAAAGAGCCCGTTTCCTAAATTCTCATAAAGAGAACAGTAATTATCGTCTGAAATAAAAATATCAAGTAACCCGTCTCCATTAAAATCAGCAAAATCCACAGACATACTTACCGTTGCTTCTCCAGACTGGCTAAAACCGGTTCCAGACATAGTACCCCGATCAGTAAACCCATTTCCCTCATCATTATGCCAGAGATAATTAACAGTATGATCATTAGCTACATAAATATCCATGAAACCATCATCATCGTAATCTGCAGCACCAACCCCCATTGCTCGTCCGTCAATGTCAATAATTCCCATTTTTTTTGTTACATCCATAAAAGTGCCATCACCATTATTATGATATAAAATATCCGGCTGGCTGTCATAAGCCAATGGGCCAGGAAACCCGTCTGGAGCATAATAATATTTATATTCAGGATCAAAATTCAGGTAATTCCCTACATAAAGATCAAGAAGACTATCATTATCAAAATCCAACCATACTGCCCCTACGCTACATTCTTTACCACCAGCAATCCCTGCTTTTTTTGTAACATCTGAAAAAGTTCCGTTACCATTATTTTTATAGAGCGTATTGGATCCATAATTGCTTAAATAAATATCCGGAAAACCATCATTATTGAAATCGCCAACAGTTATACCCATACTGTACCAAGGGCCTCCTACACCGGCTTTATTTGTGACATCCTCAAAAGTTCCATCTTTAAGGTTGTGGTAAAGATGGTTTTTTGCTAATTTTTTAGGCTTTTCACTTTTACTAAAACCTTCAACCCATGTTCCGCTACATGTATATAAATCTATATAACCATCCTGATCGTAATCGAAGAAAGCTGCGCCACCTCCTACAGACTCGACAATATTTTTCATGTCGTCAGAACCAATAGAATGAACAAAATCCAATCCAATCTCTTGACCAATCTCCTGATAGAATTCATCATTGGGTTCAGGAATTTTATTGGCAGGTTTTTTCTTAGATACAGTAGAAGATTTGTTATCAATATTACATCCGGCGAGTAATACCGTTAAGATAAAAAGGAAAACAAAATTCTTGTATTTATTCCAGCATTCCATTATATGTGAATATTTATATTAAAAATACCCCAAATTGACTAATTGAGGTTAGCTACTTTATATTAATTACATGTATTAACCTTTAATTAATCTTTCATTATTTTTTGAATAACACTATTAACTTTTAGTTTAAAAATCTGAAAATATCTGGCAGCTTAATTGATGAATTTTCTAAAAACATATTTTCATTGAGTATCTTTGAAGCAAATCTAATTTTACAAATCAAAAGTTTGAAAAAGAGAAACATTTACATCGGTGTTTTTATAATATCGGTCATTGGTTTGGTAATAATTCAATATCAATATTTGAGGATTGGATTGAACCTTGCTAACGTGCGCTTTAATCAAAACATTGGGCGGTCTGTTAATGCAATCCAGGCTGATTTAAGTGAAGGGAATAAGCTAACTTTTTTGCTAGGAAAAGCAATTACTAATGATGATACTTATTTTAATACTAACTTAGACAGTGTTAGAGATGCCTCAAGTTTTTTCCTCAGGGATTTTTTAGAATTTAAGCTATTAGAAAACGGAATAAAAACTGATTTTTCTTATAAACTTTTTGTGGAAAATTCACCCTTACATATTTATTCATCAAACTTTAATGATCAAGAAATTAAACTAAAAAGATATCCTATTCCTTTGAAGGGTTATTTACCGGAACTAGTGAATAAAAATGTTACTCTAGAATTGCAATTTAATAGAATCAATGAATATTTTTTATTTCAACTTAACGGGCTTACGATACCAAGTCTCATTTTTTTACTAGCCATTATCTTTGTGGTTATTTGGGTTTTACGTTCGTTTTATTGGCAACAAAATGTTATTGCCATGACAAATGAATTTATCAATAATCTAACTCATGAACTTAAGACACCTATTTTTTCTATAGGATTAGCCACTAAAATACTTCAACAAAAAGAAAATGAAGAAAATAAAACTTATTTAGATATTAT
>CAYTSL010000293.1:0-2914 GCA_964440415.1 uncultured Flavobacteriaceae bacterium | reverse complement strand
CTTGATTGGCAGTCCAATCTATTAGTTTTGGGTCTTGTACAGTGTTTTCCCATTTTTTTGATAAAAGTTCAAATCGTCCTTTTTCTTGTATTTGCTTAAAACCATTTTGTTCAAAAATGTGTTTATCAGCAACCCAAGGATCTTTGCTTGTCATAGTACAGATACCAGATAACCCTTTCGCTTTTGCATCTTTTTCAGCTTCAGCAATTAGGATAGAGCCAATTCCTTTATTTCTATCCTTTTTTGAGAAAACTGTAATACAATGAATAAACATAAAGTCAGGTGCATCTAAAGGTCTCCAAGCTTGATTAGCTGGAACATATTCTATAAAGCCAACCATCTTATCATTTATCTTAAGAATTTTCATTCTTAAGCCTTCTGTATAGCGTTTTTCAAACCAACGTTGCTTGCTTTTAAATCCTGCGCTCTTGATATCTTTTATACAAAAAAATGTTTCTTTTTCAGCATTTTCTGGTGTTACGTTAACCATCTTCATGTTGTCAGTTATAACGTTTTTATCACTCATAAAAATCCAATCTATTTTTAAGATAATTCACTTGTTCCTGCAAGGTTTCAACTTGATTAAGCAGGTTGTAAATAGCATGTATACCTTCTAAATTTATATCTAAATCGTAATGTAAACGCATCAATTTTTCTATGGTTTTAATTTGACTTGTACCAACACATCTGTTATTGTCTTCTTTAACAATTTCTATCAATTCGAACTCATATAGAGAATCTATAAATGATTCTGGAACCTTGTAATGTGTGCAAATTTTTTGAATGGTTATTAAATCTTTGGTTTTCATAATCATCATAATTTAGCTAATTCTTCAAACAATTCTTTTTCTTTAGCAGTAAGTTTTGTTGGCATTTTAATATCATAGGTAATAATTAAATCGCCAAACTGACCTTCTTTTTTGTACACAGGAAATCCTTTTCCTTTTAATTTCACTTTTGTTGCGTTTTGGGTTTCTGGTTTCACTTTTAATTTCACTTTACTATCAAACGTATTAACGGTTACTTCTCCTCCTAACATCGCTTTGTATAAATCTAAATCTACTGTAGCATACAAATTGTTTTTATCTCTTTTGAATTTTGAATGATTTCGAATGGTAAACTGAATATACAAATCACCATTTGGCCCACCATTGATGCCTTTGCCTCCATGACCTTTTATTTTGATAGTTTGATCGTTTTCTACACCAGCAGGAATAGTGATTCTGATGTTTTTATTGTTTACAGTAAGTGTGCGTTTATGAGAAGAAAACACATCTTGTAAATCGAGTTGCAACTCTGCATTATAATCCTGACCTCTAAATCTAGTTGTACTTTGTCTCTGTCTTGATGAAGCTCCTCCAAACATATTTTCGAAAAAATCTGAAAAATCTTCTTGAGAATAGCCACCTGAAGCACCTTGGTAACTTTTTTGATATTGTTGTTGCTGTTTGGCCTTTTCAATATCATCAGCATGCATCCAGTCTTTTCCGTATTGGTCGTATTTTTTCCTGTTTTCAGGATTACTTAAAACCTCATTGGCTTCATTGATTTCCTTAAACTTCTTTTCGGCTACCTTATCATTCGGATTTAAATCTGGATGGTATTTTCGTGCTAATTTTCTATAGGCTTTTTTAATATCCTTATCTGTTGCACTTTTGGTAATACCTAAAATTTTATAATAATCTATAAACGACATATTTTTAGATTTTATTTTAGTAATATTAGTCTCAATTTAAAGCTATTGGCCTTAAATTGTTATGATAAAAATCATCTTAAATAATAATTCTACCATCTGCCATTTGAATAATTCTATCTGTTCGTTTTGCAAAATCTTCATCATGAGTTACAATCAAAAATGATAAACCTTGTTCATCACTCAATTGTTTAAAAATATTGAAAACATTGTCCGAATTGTGACTATCTAAATTACCTGTTGGCTCATCTCCCATTATGATTGAAGGGTTATTGATTAAGGCTCTTGCAATGGCTACACGTTGTTTTTCGCCTCCAGATATTTGGGATGCTTTCTTTTTAGCCAATTGTTCTATATTTAAAATCTTTAGTTTCGACATAGCGTCATGTTCAATTTCTTGATGTGACTTCTCTCCTAACTTCTTCGCTGGAAGCATTACATTTTCTATAACAGAAAACCATCAAATCTTATTTATTATTTACGATTTTAATTTGCAAATTCTATAAGCGTAATTTCCGGGCGCATGTTTAATCTTCCTGGAAAACCTAACCAGCCCAAACCTCTATTTACATATAAATATTGACTACTTTCTCTGTATAATCCAGCCCATTGCTTGTATTTATATTTTATTGGGCTCCATTGCTTACTTTTTATCTTAATTCCTGCTTGCATTCCATGAGTATGGCCAGACAATGTTAAGGCTATATCGGTTTTATCAACGACTTCTTTATTCCAGTGTGAAGGGTCGTGAGATAGTAGTATTTTAAATGGTACTTCTCTTACGTTTTCTAATGCTTTTGACAAATCTCCATGTTGCTTAAAAGGCGGATTTCCCCAATTCTCAACACCAATTATAGCGAGCCTATCTCCTTCTCTTTCAATAATTTCTGATTCATTTAACAAGAGTTTAAAATCTATCTTTTTATAGAAGTATTTAATACTTTCAAAGTTTTGTTTTTTTTGCTTGTTGCATTTCCACTGACTATAATCACCATAATCATGATTCCCTAAAACCGAGTATTTTCCTTGTTTGGCTTTTAGTTTTTTTAAAATACTTGACCATCCTTTTAGTTCCCAGGCAAAGTTGTTTACCAAATCTCCTGTAAAGAATATAAAATCGGGTTGTAAATGATTGATGGCATTTATTGCTCTATCTAAAATATGATAACGAAAACTAAAACTACCTAAATGCAAATCAGATATCTGTACAATTTTAAGACC
>CAYTSL010000292.1:0-2915 GCA_964440415.1 uncultured Flavobacteriaceae bacterium | reverse complement strand
CTGAAACAATAATTAATAGTATTGCAACTATTACAAAACGTTTTAGTGTTCGCTTTGTTTTTGCACCTAAACTACCATCTATATAAGACACATAAAATTCATCGTTCTTCTTCATTATTTTAATGATTACAAGGTTTAACTTCTGTGCCTTCTTCAAAGGCTTTCGGATTAATATAAACTATTTCTCCTTCTAGCTTCAATTCGTAGGTGGCTACTTTTTCTGTAAATGGAGGAGGAGATTGTCCGTTACTTGGTAAATATTGATAACCATGCCACGGACACGTAATACAACCATCAATAATCTTACCCTCGCCTAAAGGACCACCTTGGTGCTTGCAGACATTGTGAATGGCAGATAGTTTGCCATTGTATTTAAAAATAGCCACACGTTCATTATCAACTGTGAAAATTTTAGCCCTGTCTTCTTCAATTTCAGAAATATTACAAACCTTTAACCAGCTATCTTTTTCTTCGGTTTTAGTCCTGTCAACTTTACGTTCTTTAAATGCAGTGATCAAATGAAGGCTTGCAACTACAATAAAGCCTAAAACCATAATGCCTATTGTAAATGGTGATGTTTCCTGCTGAAAAGCGCCTAGAAATACATGTGCAATAATTAATGCATAAGCAAAGTAAACCATCATGTGTAAACGCTTCCAAACCTTTGCGGAAAGATTCCCAAGGAAAAAATCATGACTTGTAGATGCCATAACAAACAAGATAAGCAATGCTAAAAAGCCTAAAACCTGAAACGGAAAGTTAGTTAACGAACCATAATCCATGTTAGACGTAAATATGGAATAAATTGGATTTACATCACCTAAAGCATGAAATTGAAACATTGAAAAACCGCCATGAATTAAAGCAGCAATAAACATACTTACGCCTAAATGTCTTCGGTTATAGAGTATAGGCAGAAAACTCATGTTTAATCTAGCCAAAGGACCAATAACTAAAATAATATGAAGCATAATAATAGCTAATGATCCAAATGCTCTAATAACCAATGTTTCTATACTAGTTTCAGAATTAAAAATCAAGGTTACAGCAGCAAATAGAATAATATACAGTAGCATGCTTGCTAAAATTATTTTATCATAAGTTTTCTTGTGTTTATTCCAAAGTACTAATTGATAATCTAATCCCATTTAAATGAAAGTTTTGTTATTTCTACATCTTTTAAATCATCATAAATAATGATGCCTTTAGGAAGGATATTAATATTGAAGTTATAGATGCCAGCTGTTGTTAATTGTCCAATAACACCAGATTTATTGCCTTTTTCATCCATTTCATATACTACTGAAGATGAGTTTTTAAGAGTAGACTTTAAAATAATTTCTACATGGCGTTCAAAAACAGAAGCTTTAATAATATCATTTTCAGATGTCTTGAGACTCACTTTTTTTGAACCTTTAAGTTGTGATATTGTATTGTTATCTGAAGAAAAGATGTCTAAATCCTTAATTGAAAAAACCATCATAACAGGAACAATAATAATCAACAATAACCAAATATATTTATGCGCTTTACGTAATCCAGAAGTCATAATTAAACGGTTTTAGATTTGAATAATCGTCCTATTAAAAAAGGCCAAGTAGCAATTACTCCTGGCAATAGTAAAACACGTACTTTCTTTTTAGTGTCTTGCATTAAAGGATCTATTCTAGTTGCACCTTTAAAGAGGAAGTATAATCCGAAAAGTAAACCTATAGTAAAATAGGTTCCTAAAATTCCTAAAAATATGTTGATAATATATACCATATTAAATTAATCCTCCAAATAAAGCGTGACAGCCAATAAATGCAATTACCGATAAAATAATACCAATTAAAAATATATTAAACGATTTACGAGTATAACTTTTTTACAAAACTACCAATACTTAAGCCTTGTACAATAATTGAAAATAATACGATGATATAAGTTATATGAAGAATTAAATCTCCCGAAAGTTCTTTACTTAAACTTAATGCTAGTGCGATGGAAATACCACCTCTTAATCCTCCCCAAGTTAAAATAGCTATAGTTTTAATTGGCTTTTCTTCTTCGTGTTTTAATAATGAATATGGTAAAAACACAGAGATAAATCTTGCAAGAAGCACAATTAATATTGCAAGAATACCTAACAAAATATAACTTGTATTAAACTCTAATAAGTGAATGGCAAGCCCAATAAGAACAAACAAAATTCCATTAAAAACATCATCTAAAATTTCCCAAAAAGAATTGATAGCTTTCTGCACGGGGTTTTTATCTTCACTTATGTGTATTTTATGTCCAATTAATAATCCTGCTACAACCATTGCTAATGGTGCAGATACGTGTAGCATAAATGCTCCAGCAGTTCCACCCATTACTACAGCAAGACTCATCATAACTGCTAATTGTGGATTTTCTTTTAATGATTGAATACACTTTAATCCAAGAAAACCAATCACTAATCCATAAAGTAATCCGCCTATGGCTTCTTCTAGAAACAGTGTTCCTATTTCTGATCCAATCTCTGCTATATTGTGTTCTCCCGTTGCCGTAGCAATCAATAAAATTCCAGAAAACACAACAACGCCAATACCATCATTAAACAAAGATTCACCTTCAATTTTAATACCCAAACTTTTAGCAATATTTGCCTTTTTTAGAATTGCCATAACTGCAATTGGGTCTGTTGGAGAAATTAATGCACCAAATAGAAGAGTGTGTATAAAAGGTAATTCTAAACCTACAAGTTGAGCTCCAAAAAAGACCAAACCACCAACTAAAAATGTAGATATAAGAACACTTAAAGTTGCAAATAATAAGATTGATTTTTTTTCTTTTGCAAGTGCTGCAAGATTAACGTGTAATGCTCCTGCAAACAATAAAAAACTTAAAATACCATTGAGCAAAAGTGTTTTAAAATCTGCGTTAACAAT
>CAYTSL010000291.1:0-2916 GCA_964440415.1 uncultured Flavobacteriaceae bacterium | reverse complement strand
AATATCAAGGGATATCTTCTTTAGAATATTGACTATCTAGTAAAATCTCATTAAAAATAAATTACACTGTTAAACTTTTATAAAAATTTTCTTTCTATACATTATATATCCTAAACCTAGATAAAAACCAACTACTACTAACGCATATAAAAGTGACGAAAATTTATCACTTAAAAAGCCATGATTAAAAATTGTATCGTACAACCATGAGTGGATATTGGTATCCCCTGTTTCAGTTTGATAAAATATACTGGAAATAAAACTGGACAAGAAGTAAACAGTAATGGCATTCATGCCTGCATACTTAAAAATAGAACCGATTTTTACTTTCCTAACATCAGTTAGATAATAAATAATTCCTAAAATTAAAGTTCCCCAACCACAAGTAACCAATACAAAACTACTGCTCCATATTGCTTTATTAATTGGGAACCATACGTTAAGGATATAACCAGCAATTAAAAAAAGAATCGCAGAGCCAAACAACAGAATAACTCTGTTATTAAGCATATCTAAAAGCCTTCCAATCAAAATCCCAAAAAGGCAACTCACTATTGCTGGAAACGTACTGAAAAAGCCTTCTGGGTCATAATCAGTTTTATACATATGGCTACCTAATATATTAGAATCAATATACATTGCCCAATTATTTGCTGCTCTATCAAATGTTGGTAAAGATCCATCTGGCAATGGCACATATCCAAGAAATAACCAGTATCCAACTAAAATGGTAATGCTAATTCCAAGAAGAGTTTTCCAATTACAATTAAGATATAGAATTGCCGAAACAAAAAACACAATTCCTATTCTTTGGAGTACCCCTGGAAATCTTAAGGTTTCCCACTCACCAATAAAAGGGGCGCATGGAATAAACCAATTTAAAATCAGACCAAGACCAACCAATTTCAAACTCCTAATTAATATTTTTTTATAGGTTGATTTCGCATTGGGCTTATTTTTATAGGCGAAATAGATTGAAATCCCAACTATAAAAAGAAAAAACGGAAAAATTAAATCGGTGGGTGTTAAACCATGCCATTCAGCGTGACGAAAAGGAGCGTATACATGGTCCTCCGTTCCAGGTGTATTTACCAAAATCATTGCTGCAATTGTAAAACCTCTTAAAAAATCTACTGATTCAATTCTTTTAGCCATTAGTTTATTTCTTTTTTAATCCAAGTTTATGTCCCGCTAAAGCATAATAAAGAATTATAATATAGCAGGGTAGTAAGATCCAATAGCTACTTGTTGCTGCAGTAGCCAATGCATCAGCTTCACTTAATCCAGTCGCAATTAGTTCATGCTTATTATTATCCACCAATCTGCCATACAAAGGAGGAATAATGGCTCCACCCGAAATTGCCATAATTAATAATGCCGAAGCAGTTTTGGTAAATTTTCCTAAACCCTCTAAAGTTAATGGCCAAACAGCTGGCCAAACTAGTGCATTGGCTATCCCAAGAGCCGCTACAAAAAGAACAGATGTAAAACCACTAGTAAGCAATATACACGTTGTGAAAATTATTCCTAGAACCGCACTAACCCTTAAAGCTTTTCCCTGACTAATATATTTAGGAATTAAGAACACCCCTAACGCATAAGTAGCAACCATTGCCATTAAAGTAAAGGTTGTGAAAAATTTAGCATCCTCGGCTGAAAAACCTAAAGAAATCCCATAAGCAATTATAGTATCACCTGCGACAACTTCTGCTCCTACATAAACAAACAATGTTAATACACCCAACCATAAATGAGGGAATTGAAAAATACTAGTTTTGGTAGTTTCACCTTCTTTTGATTCCTCAATTGGTTCAGCTTCAACATGAGGAAGTGGTGCTTTTCTAATTAATAAACCCAATAATAATAATACAACAGCCATGACAATGTATGGAGTAACTACACTATCAGCCATTGTGTCCAATAATTGTGCTTTTTCTTCCACTCCTACTGTACTTAATTTTTCCTTTACGCCATCAATTCCCGAGAGTAATATGGCTCCAAATATTAAAGATCCCAAAGCTCCAGCAACTTTATTTGCGATACCCATTATGGCAATACGTTTCGCTCCACTTTCTATTGGTCCTAGTATTGTGATATAAGGATTTGCGGCAGTTTGTAATATTGTCATTCCTATGCCTTGAACAAATATTCCCGATAAAAACACCCAATAGGTTCTGGCTCCTGCAGCCGGAATAAAAATTAAAGCACCAATAGCCATGACTATTAATCCTAAAGACATGCCTTTTCTATAACCTATTTTCTTTAAGATATAGGAAGCTGGTAAAGCCATTACAACAAACGAGATATAGGATGCGGTTGCCACAAAATAGGATTGTGCATCAGTTAATTCATTTATTGTTTTCATAAAAGGAATTAAAGCACCATTGATCCAGGTTACAAAACCAAAAATGAAAAATAATCCTGCTATTATAAGTATAGGAACTAAATTTTTGTTTTTTGTAGTTGATGTTTGATTAGTTGAATTTGACATGTTTTTTTATCTTTAAGTCATCCTTTTAAAGATGATAATTGAAGTTAGATTATCAAATTTTTAAGAATGCGTAACAATTTTAGTGATATATTAGTTAAATAGCAATAATTCTGACAGATGTTTATTTTTCAAAATCATATCTCGATTATTTCTGGTTGTCTGTAAATAAATTGGGGTTGTTTATATATATATTTTATTATTAAATAATTTGCGCTTAATATTAACCAATTATACCATAATTAATGAAAGCAGAAATTACAAATAATAACAGAATTGCTTATTCCAAGGCTGGTACTTTTGAAGAAACACGTTTCGAAAAAATACATAATGTAATATTCGATTCTTCTCATGAAGCATCCGTGTTAGTTGCCCAAGAAATTGCTAATCTTATAAAGGAGAAAAGCAAATTAAATGAGAATTGTGTT
>CAYTSL010000290.1:0-2917 GCA_964440415.1 uncultured Flavobacteriaceae bacterium | reverse complement strand
CGTTTTATTTCAATCATTCCTATGCCACTATTAACTTTTGCTATTCCTAGTGTATCCTTGACCCTGGTAAAGATCTGTTTTGATCTGTTATAGTTGTCAATGGCATTGTAATAATCGTCTTTGAATGCAAATATTTGAGCCTTATAAAAAATAACCTGTGCAATTCCTCTATCATAATTTAAACTTTGTGCAAGGCGCTCACTCTCATCAATAAACATGATAGCCTTTTTGTAATCCTTTTGACTATAAAGAATATCAATAAGTCTAATTGATGTATTTACCTTAGCAGTATCTGGTTTCTGAAAGGCCAATTGAAGGGTAAGACTATCCAGCTCTTTGTTTTGCGCAGTTACAAAAAGAATTGAAAATAAAGTAAGAAAAGTAAAAAACTGTTTCCTCATCAATTACAGTTTCAACTTCATATTTACAACAAAATCACTCTCAGAAATCCTAATTAAAAAGGAAAATCTTAGTTAGAGTTAGTTTAAGTAAAAAGAGTTGGTTTAAATTATACGTTTTAATAATTAATAGCTTCCGTAAACAAAAATTAAAAAAAGAATTTTGATATACTAATTAAAGCGTTTTATTGCTTAAATATTAGTTGAAATGATAGTTGAAAAAGTTAGAAAAATAGGCGATTCGATGAACGGTAAAAAAGGCAGGAAAAAGTACAGATTTTACCGATAAACGGTAAAGCTTTTATCACTACAATTTAACCCTTTAAAAATGAGTTAATTATCATTGAAAACTCTCCAATAATTAGTTTCAGACTCGTTTTGTATTGTTTGATCATCAAATACTCTTGTTTAAATTCCATCTGGATAATTCACATGGATATTTCATAGATCGAAAATTAAACTTTTACCTAATCTTAAATTCTTAATAAAATTCTATCTTTGCAACCTTAAAAACTTAATAATAATGAGTCTTCAGGATATCTTATTGCAACCAGTTAAACAGGCTATAAATACCATTTATGGTGCTGATCTGGAGACTATAGAATTTCAAGCCACAAGAAAAGAATTTGTGGGTGATATTACCATTGTTGTTTTCCCTTTGCTTAAGGTAATTAAAGGTAATCCTATGCAAATTGGAGAGGCTATTGGTGAGTACTTGATTAAAAATGTTGCGGAAGTAAAATCGTTTAATGTTGTAAAAGGGTTTTTAAATATTGAGATTAGTGATGCCTATTACATCTCATTTTTTAATGAAATTTCTGAAGAGAGTGCCTATGGTTTTGTGACGCCAAAAGTGGATGAAAAAGCAATCATGGTGGAATATTCGTCACCTAATACCAATAAACCACTTCATCTTGGACATGTTAGAAATAACTTGTTAGGTTATAGTGTAGCTGAAATTTTGAAGGCTTCAGGAAAACCAGTCTATAAAACTCAGATAATTAACGACAGAGGAATACATATTTGTAAAAGCATGTTGGCATGGAGCAGATATGGAAATGGTGAAACACCAGAAAGCACGGGATTGAAAGGCGATAAATTGGTAGGTAATTACTATGTAAAATTCGATAAGGAATATAAAAAGGAGATTGAAGCCTTAATCGCAGAGGGAAAGACTGAAGATGAAGCCAAAAAACAGGCTCCAATTTTATTGGAAGCTCAAGATATGTTACTTAAATGGGAAGCTGGTGATGAAGCTGTGGTAGGACTTTGGAAGAAGATGAATGCCTGGGTTTATAAAGGTTTTGATACTACATATAAAAATTTAGGTGTTGATTTTGATTGTCTGTATTACGAAAGTCAAACTTACTTATTAGGAAAGGAATTTGTGTCTCAAGGTTTGCAAACAGGCGTCTTCTTTAAAAAGGATGATGGCTCTGTTTGGTGTGATTTGACAGAAGATGGATTGGATGAAAAAATCGTTCTGAGAGCTGATGGAACTTCTGTTTACATGACACAGGATATTGGGACAGCTATTCAGCGTTTAAAGGACTATCCAGATGTTGGCGGTATGGTCTATACAGTAGGTAATGAGCAGGATTATCATTTTAAAGTTCTGTTTTTGATTCTAAAGAAACTCGGTTTTAACTGGACTGAAGGTCTGTATCATTTAAGTTATGGAATGGTTGATCTGCCAAGTGGAAAGATGAAGAGTAGGGAAGGTACTGTGGTTGATGCAGACGATTTATTAGAAGAAATGGCCACTACGGCTGGACAGATATCTGAAGAATTGGGAAAACTGGATGGCTATACCAATGATGAAAAACAAGAGCTGTACAAAACTATAGGTTTAGGAGCTTTAAAGTATTTTATTTTAAAAGTAGATCCTAAAAAACGAATCTTGTTCGATCCAAAAGAATCCATCGATTTTCAAGGTAATACAGGACCATTTATTCAATATACCTATGCGAGGATACAATCCATTTTACGAAAATCGAAATTTAGTGATAAGGTCATGTCGAGCACTTCGTCTTCGCTCAGTACAGGCTCCGTCGAGACATCTTATGAGTTACACATTAAAGAAAGAGAGCTAATTAAACAAATCCAACTCTTTCCAGAAGTCATCCAATATGCTGCGGAACAGCATAGTCCTGCCTTAATAGCTAATTATACTTATGATCTGGTCAAGGAGTTTAACTCCTTTTATCAAAATGTGTCCATTCTTGGGGCCAATACAGAGACAGAAAAGCATTTTAGAGTGCAATTATCTAAAATGGTAGCAAACACTATTAAAAACGCCTTTAACCTATTAGGTATTAAGGTTCCTGAGAGGATGTAATATTAAAGTTTCGTTTAACGATTACGCAATGAATAGTTGCCGCTTGCGAAGTACGTTCTTGTCTGGTTACACCAGACTTGAAACGGACTGTAAATGTTGAATTTATAATTGTCCCAGCAATTATTCATGAGCGTTTGTTATAGCACGTTGTTATTATTATAATCTTATAAGATAATTGTTT
>CAYTSL010000289.1:0-2920 GCA_964440415.1 uncultured Flavobacteriaceae bacterium | reverse complement strand
CTTTTACTAAAGTTCCTGCTCCGCCATGAATGGCTATTGAAAATGTTTTCATTTAAATTATTTAAGTTATGCCTTGTTCGGCATACAGGTCGGAAAATTACAAATTGCAATTCAATTAGTTTCAATTAGGTCGTATTTTATTAACCCTTAGTACTTAACAATAATTATGAAATCGCCATCTCCAGAACAGGATGCTAAGAGACATGAATAGACTTTTCTAGTCATCGGTCCATCTTTGGTGTACCTTTGCATCGATTATTAACTCATTTATTTTGAAAAACTTCGAAGAATTAGGTATTAGCTCAGGCTTTGTAAAAGGACTTGCTGAATTAAATATTGTTGAACCTACTGACATTCAGAAAAAGGTCATACCAGTATTGATGGCTGGAGCAACGGATATTGTGGCACAGGCACAAACAGGTACGGGAAAAACAGCAGCATATGGACTTCCATTGTTGGAGCAAATGGACTCAAACATGAGTTCGGTGCAGGGCTTAGTTCTATGTCCAACGCGTGAACTGGCTCAACAAGTGGCCAAGCAGTTGTTCAAGTTCACAAAGTATTCTACTAAAATTTTTACTGAAGCGGTATATGGTGGAGAGCACATTGATCGCCAAATTGGGTACTTGCAGCGTCCAACGCAGATCATCGTGGCTACACCGGGCCGCTTGATTGATTTGGTAAAACGTAAAGCTGTTAATTTAAGCACAGTAAAGACTGTTGTGTTAGATGAAGCAGACGAAATGTTGAGCATGGGCTTTAAAAAGGAATTGGATGAAATCTTGAGTTTTCTTACTGCAATTGAAAATAAATGGCTGTTTTCAGCGACCATTCCACATGGAATTCAAGAAATTATTTCGAAACACTTGGCCAAAGATGCTGAACGCATTGAAGTAAGCCGAGACAATATCGTCAATAAAAATATTTCGCACCAATATGTGATGTGCGATGACTCAGAGAAATTGCATGTGCTGCAGCTATTCTTAAAATCGGAGCACAAAAACCGAGGGGTAATCTTTTGCAAAACAAAAGCAGCAACCAAAAAGCTTTCCAAACAATTGATAGCAAAGAACATCGCCACAGATGCAATTCATGGTGATCTGCTCCAAAAGGAACGAGATAAGGTAATGCGTGCATTTAAAAACGAAACGTTGCGCGTGCTTGTTGCGACAGACGTTGCGGCACGTGGAATTGACATCTCTGGTCTAACCTTCGTTGCACATTATCAACTACCGGAAAGTGATGAATACTATACACACCGAAGTGGACGAACTGCACGTGCAGGTAAAGAAGGTATTTCTATGTGTTTTGTGAACACTTCTGAGGTTAAGATTTTACGGAACTACGAACGTACCTTAGGCATCAAGTTTCGCCAAGTAAAATAGGTACGCGAATTTTACCTCTTTCCCAGAAATAGCCATCCTCTAGCCTCGTTGAGAATATGCATTTGTTCAATAAAATGAGGATAGGACAGAGGAAAGTAGAAGATGAGAAGGTTAAGAGAGTTCTGAGAGGTTCTTTAAGTCCTTTAAATGTTCAATTTTTATCACACCACATTTTTCACTATTTTAGTAGAACAGAATATTTTTAAATAGCATCAACTAATTATAACCGTTTCAAAGAAATAATATGAAAACAAAAATTTCTATTTTACTGCTTTCTCTGGTAGCTCTGATGAGTTACAATACTTCTAATGGTCAATCCATTAGCGAGCCATCAGGTGAATACAAAATGGACCGTACCATTTTACCTATTCAGCCACCACCGCATGATAAAGTTACAATTATGGACGCTCGGGATGCCGAAAAACCTGCTGCTTTTGCGATAAAAGCTCCTGAAGGTGCTCCAAACATAGTTATTGTTTTAATCGATGATATTGGCTTTGGAGCCACAAGTACATTTGGTGGAGCAATTAACACCCCTACATTCGATAGACTTGCAGACAATGGTCTTAAATTTAACCGATTTCATACCACTGCTTTGTGTTCTCCTACTAGAGCATCTTTACTTTCAGGTAGAAACCACCACAATATGAATGTTGGTTCTGTTATGGAAGTAGCTACTGGCTTCTATGGTAACCAAGGCATTAGACCAGACAATGCAAAATACTTTGCAGAAACATTAAAACAAAACGGTTACAGCACAGCTGCTTTCGGAAAATGGCACGAAACCGCCACTTGGGAAGTTTCTGTATCTGGTCCGTTTACACGATGGCCAACCAATTCTGGTTTTGATAAATTCTACGGGTTTATTGGAGGGGAAACCAACCAATGGGATCCCGTAATTTTTGATGGTGTGACTAAAGTTTATAAAAGTGATGATCCTGATTACCATTTTACAACAGACATGACCAATGAGGCTATCGAATGGGTTAAATTCCAACAAGCCATGACGCCAGACAAACCGTTTATGGTGTATTATGCTCCTGGAGCTACACATGCACCTCATCATGCTCCAAAAGAATGGATAGAAAAATACAAAGGCAAATTTGATACAGGTTGGTTAAAACTAAGAGAAGAAACCTTTGCTCGCCAAAAGGCAATGGGTGTAATACCAGAAGATGCTCAGTTGGCGCCAATGCCATCTGACATTAAGGATTGGGAAGCTTTAAGCGATGATGAAAAGAAGTTATTTGCGCTTCAAATGGAAACTTTTGCTGGATTCGCTGAACACACTGATAATGAAGTAGGACGATTGGTCGATGCTATTGATGAAGTTGGCGAACTTGAAAACACATTGTTCATCTATATCATGGGAGACAATGGTTCTAGTGCAGAAGGTGGATTAGAAGGAACGTACAATGAGCTTGTACACCTCAATGGAATATTTGACGAAGAAACAGTTGAAAGCATGTTAGAGCATACCGATGATTGGGGTGGCCCAAATTCATTTCCTCACATGTCTGCAGCTTGGGCTGTAG
>CAYTSL010000288.1:0-2922 GCA_964440415.1 uncultured Flavobacteriaceae bacterium | reverse complement strand
CAACTTTTGAAAGACTTTTTGTGTTCTTAAAAAGTGATTTGATGTCTCCCTTAAGAAAATCCTCAACGCAAGCATCTGTATGTTTAACGAATTGATCTTTTATCATCTTACGAAAACCTTCTTGCTTCATATTTTCCATAAAGATCCTTACCATAGGTGCTGTTTCACCTGTTATACCGCTATCCAATAAAAAAACTGCTCCTTTACCATTAGTGCTTTGTGTAGGTATGCCTGTAGCTTCTATATTATCTTTAGAATTAATAAGAATTGGCAAACTCAAGTAACTATTCAAAGGGTCTAAACCTGATGATTTTCCATGGAAAAACGACTCCATTTCAGAGAAAATAGCCTTTAATTTCAATAATTTTTCACGTGTAAGATTCTCTAAAACTGTAATCTTATTTTGAGCATATTTATCATATATGGCAGCAACCAATGCTCCACTGCTTCCTACTCCATATCCTTGTGGGATTGAAGAATCAAAGTACATGCCTGATTCTACGTCATTTTCGAGTTTTTCAAAATCAAAAGCGACCAAATTTGCTTCAAGAGATTGAAGATATGTTACAAAGGATTTTAAATTTTTGTTAGATTTTATTGCTTCCCCGGTTGGATTTTCATCCTTTTTTAGTGCGCCATTATAAAAATTATATGGAATAGATAATCCTTTAGAATCTTTAATAATGCCATACTCACCAAAGAGTAAGATTTTTGAATAAAATAAAGGGCCTTTCATAGTTAAACTTATAGGTTGATAATTTTACCTAAATTGAATTTCACCAAATATACACTTTTTAATCAAATGTTTTTTGCGCCAAAACCAATTTTGTCGCAAATATAATGACCGTTTTGACAATATGCAACCAACTCATTCTTAATGAATTCATAAATTTTATCCTTCTCACTTTCTGTATACAAAACATGGACATTGGCTCCTGCATCTAAAGTAAATGAGATATGCAATCCCGTTTCTTGACGGAATTTCCAAATCTTATTGATTATTTCAAGAGTATTTGGTTTCATCAATATGAAATAAGGCAAACTCGTCATCATCATGGCATGAAGTGTTAATGCTTCACTTTCAACAACCTCAATAAATGAGGTTAAATCTCCATTTCTTAAAATTTCTATCAATTTAGAAATATTGGTATGTGCCTGTTCAAATCGGTTCTTTGCATATGGATGACCATACATAAGTTTATGACCAAGTGTACTACTTACTTGCTTTTCTCCCTTATCAACCAATAAAATAGTGTCTTGGTAATTTTTAAAATTCTCATGTACTTGCAAAGGGTATTTAACACCAAATAGATCAGAACTATTGGTGATTTCTCGATGTTTCCCCCAAACAACCAAATCTCCCTCTATACTTCTACAAGCACTACCAGACCCTAAACGAGCCAAAAAGGATGCTTTCTTATTAAAATAATCATCAGTAATTTTTCCATTAAGAGATCGTTCTACACTCATCAAACATAAAGCCAGTGCGCTCATTCCACTTGCAGATGATGCTATCCCAGAACTATGAGGGAATGAGTTAGTAGTCTCTATCTTGAAATGATAATCTTTGATAAATGGTAAGTAAGCTTCAACTCGATTAAAAAAGATTTCAATTTTTGGTTTAAAATCATCTTTTCGTTCACCTTCAAAAAATAGGTCAAAAGACATTAGGTCATCTTTCTTTTCTTTTTTAAAAAACGAAAGTTTGGTAGTCGTTTTACATTCATCCAGAGTGAAACTTATAGAAGGATTCTCCGGAATTTGGTTTTCTTTTTTACCCCAATATTTAACCAGTGCTATGTTACTTGGTGATTGCCATGTGAATTCACCTTCCCCAATTTCATGGTTATAATTGCTTGATAAAAACTCGGATTCATCCATATTTGTAAAATATCCTACAAAGATAACTTTTTACTTTGCTTGGTAAAATGAAGATGTTTTAATTAAATTGTTAACTTAGTATTCCAACCAAACTGACTAATATTGAAAAAAATACCAAAAATATTAATTGCGGTAGCTTTATGTTTAGGGATCGGATTCTTTTCTGGATTTGCAACTCAAAGCTCTATCGATACTTGGTATTTAACATTGAATAAACCTTCATTTAATCCACCTAATTGGATTTTCGCTCCCGTTTGGACTTTATTATACATTTTAATGGGCATTGCTGCAGGAATAGTTTGGTCAAAAGGTTATTACCATAAATGGGTGAAAACAGCTATGTATCATTTTGTTTTCCAACTTTTGTTTAATGGGTTATGGAGTATTGTTTTCTTTGGTTTTAAAAGTCCTGGATTAGCGTTAATAGTTATTCTAATTCTAATAGTCCTGGTTGCTCTAACCTACAAATGGTTTAAAATAGTTAGTAAAAATGCTGCTTATTTACTCATTCCATATTTTGCTTGGGTAGTATTTGCCACTATTCTGAATTTCTCGATTTGGCAACTCAACTAGACAACTCAATTAATTTCATCATCGTTCTATAATTCCTAGAAGTGGTTACTACCTTTAATTTTTTCTCGAAGAAATTGCCATTACATTTCACTCTTGCATATCCTGTAGAACAATAAAAGTAGATACACTTGTTCGTTATACTGAATTCTTCATTGGGATAATTTACTTTATTTGTTTCTTGAATCAGTTCTTTAAGTGGAGGAGTAAATAAAAGAGTGAAATGACTTTTCTCCTTTTTTTCTTCAGAGAATGGGCAATTTTTGACAATAGATAGCAATTCCTTTCGAGTTTTTATCAGTATGGGAACCTCAAAATCATATTGTTTTAATATTTGATCTTTGATTCTATATTCATTATCAGTCAGGTTTTCTTCAGGTGTTTGAAAAATTACATTTCCGCTTTGTATATATGTTTTGACATTTTCAAATCCCAGCTTTTCAAATAAATTTCTTAAATCGGCCATCAATA
>CAYTSL010000287.1:0-2922 GCA_964440415.1 uncultured Flavobacteriaceae bacterium | reverse complement strand
GCTTGCATCTACAACTGTATAACTATCCCCTGACGTTCTTTCCGCATGGGCTAAAGTAATACTTTGAAACAAGGTGTCAATAAATTGTGTTTTTAGAGTCGAGGTTAAATGATGCCTCAATGAATTGATCGAATATCTGGAAAAATTAACATCCAGTTCTTTGACTTCATCTTCAATAAAAGTGTAACCCAAATTTATATTTTGATCAAAGCCGTTGATGTTAAAAATGTAAGAGGTATTTACTTCAAAACCAATCGTATTTAAATCCCTAATATTGGTCGCTTGCCAACGATCGTCTTCATTCTCTTTGACATAATCAATTAAATTGTCTGAATCTCTGTTAAAAAAGGCAAAAGACGCATTGAGTTTAGACCCAAAATACTTTATTCCTATCTCCTGTGAAATAGCTTCTTCCGGATCTAAATTTTCATTACCAAGGGTTGTAGGATCACTGTAATACAGATCTGTATAGGTTGGTATTCTATAAGTATAACCAACATTTCCATAAACTTTAATTTTCTCATTAATTTCATATCCTAAATCTATACCAGGAAAGGCGTGAAATTTAAAATCTGAAAAATAATTAACCGCTATACCAGGAGTGACATCAAACTTGTCATTAAAAAGCTTAAACCTGTGTTCCAGAAAAACATTGATCATTTCTCTTTCGCGATCACCCAAATTATTACTTCTTAAATAAACTTTCGCCGCATCTATTCCAAAACCTGTAATACCGAGCTTTGATTCATAAGATGAATTGACTTCCAATCCAATTTTATTGGTAATGTGTAGATTTCTGTAAATAGATGGATTTTCTCGAACAAAAACATACATATCTTGATTTCGTCTCCAGTAAAGTCTTGGCTTTATTTTAAAACTTCCTTTTTTATAAGCAGATGAAATACCAACTAAACTGGTTTGGGTCTCTTCATATTGATTAATTGCCGAAGGAGACGCATAAAATCCGTTAGCTCCAAATTTACGTTCAGTAAAGTAACCAATTACATCTATTGGATTTTTATCTTTATAAAAACTTCCTTTTAAAAAATAATTCTGATTTTGAAAATCAGTATTGTATCTGTAACCGTCCGAAGTATTTATAGATACATGACCAATAATTGAACTATTCTCAAATTCTTTACCCAAAGTTCCTGTAACATTTTGCTGATTAAACGATCCGAGCTGATAACCAAGAGCATTTACCGATTCTGCACTATTTCTTGTTACAATATTAATGGCTCCAGTAAACGCATTCTGACCAAATATTCTAGCTGCTGGACCTTTAATTATTTCAATACGCTCAATCACTTCTATAGGCAGAGCCATATTCATGGTATGATGCCCTGTTTGTGAGTCTTCAACCTTAATCCCGTCAATAAGTAAAAGTGTTTGATCAAAACTTCCTCCGCGAATATAGAGATCCGATTGCATCCCAACAGTCCCTCTTCGCCTAATATCTAATCCAGCCACTTGTTGCAATAAGTCCGTTACATTTGAAGCACCACTTGACTGGATTTCTTTAGCTGAAATAACCGTAATTGTCCTTGAATTTTCTGAAAATGGTATGTCAATTCTACTTGATGTAATTACAACTTCATCTAATTTTTCAGGCATTTTATTATTTTGAGCTACAGTTACAGTAGTCGCAAGTAGCCATGCCAATAAAATTATTTTCTTAAACATATAGTTGGTTATCAAGCTCGCAAATTTATGAAATACTCACATTAA
Organism: uncultured Flavobacteriaceae bacterium; assembly: GCA_964440415.1. Taxonomy (GTDB): domain Bacteria; phylum Bacteroidota; class Bacteroidia; order Flavobacteriales; family Flavobacteriaceae; genus Site-B1. The sequence continues at coordinate 1,194 of CAYTSL010000287.1, read as the reverse complement.
TTTTTCCTTATTTGGAATTATTCTAAATATATTTATTTGTATAAAAAAAGCTTCAAGTTGAACTTGAAGCTTTTTTTAATATTTCTATTTCGAGTGGCTAATCTGCTAAAACAATGATTTTATTGCCTTTTAGCTCAATAGTGCCCGAGTTAATTTGTAACCATGTTCCTTTACTTTTCTTTTCAAATTTATCCTCAACTTCTTCTTCTAATTCAATATCACCATAGATCTTAACGAATCCTTCTTTTAGAAGCGAAATCACAGGAGCGTGATCTTTAAGCATTTGAAATTCACCATTTACTCCAGGAACAGCAACTGACTCCACTTCTCCGCTAAACAACGTTGCCTCTGGTGTTACAATTTCTAAAAACATAGTTAAACTTGTTTAACTATCCTGAACTTGATTCAGGATCTAATTATTAGTTAATTACGATGCTGAAATAAATTCAGCACTCGCTTCGGCTTATACGTCAGCCAACATTTTTTCTCCAGCTTCAATAGCTTCTTCAATATTACCTTTTAGGTTAAAAGCGGCTTCTGGCAGGTGATCCAACTCACCGTCCATGATCATATTAAATCCTTTTATAGTGTCTTTAATATCAACTAAAGCTCCTGGAGTACCTGTAAACTGTTCTGCAACATGGAACGGTTGTGATAAGAAACGTTGGGCACGACGAGCGCGTCCTACTGCCGATTTATCTTCTTCAGATAATTCTTCCATTCCAAGAATAGCAATTATGTCTTGTAATTCTTTGTAATGCTGCAATAAATTAATAACTCGTTGAGCACAATCATAATGTTCATTTCCTAAAATTTCAGCTGTTAAGACCCTTGAAGTAGAATCCAAAGGATCCACAGCAGGATAAATACCCAACTCTGCAATTTTCCTAGACAATACTGTAGTTGCATCCAAATGCGCAAAAGTTGTTGCTGGTGCAGGATCTGTTAAATCATCTGCAGGCACGTAAACCGCTTGCACCGATGTAATAGAACCTCTTTTTGTTGAAGTAATTCGTTCTTGCATTTCTCCCATTTCGGTTGCTAATGTTGGCTGATAACCAACAGCAGAAGGCATACGACCCAACAATGCAGACACTTCAGATCCAGCTTGTGTAAATCGGAATATATTATCTATAAAGAATAATACATCTTTTCCTTGTCCATCTCCAGCTCCATCACGGAAATATTCGGCCA
>CAYTSL010000286.1:0-2924 GCA_964440415.1 uncultured Flavobacteriaceae bacterium | reverse complement strand
ATAAAAAAGGCTCCCAAATAGGGAGCCTTTATTTTTAATTAACACAAAACTTAAACTATACCTTGAGCAAGCATCGCATCCGCAACTTTTACAAATCCTGCAATATTTGCACCTTTAACATAGTCTATATGACCATCTTTATCTTTACCATATTCAATACACTTATCATGAATACTTGTCATTATATCTTTAAGTTTTTCGTCTACTTCTTTTCTTGTCCAATTAAGACGTAAAGAGTTTTGACTCATTTCTAGTCCTGAAGTAGCTACACCGCCTGCATTTGATGCTTTTCCAGGGGCATACAATATTCTTGCTGTTTGGAACGCATGAACAGCTTCTATTGTTGAAGGCATATTGGCACCTTCGCTCACACACATACATCCATTTTTCAACAATGTTTTAGCATCGTCTTCATGAAGCTCATTTTGAGTAGCACACGGCATTGCTATATCACATTTTACTTCCCAAGGTGTTTTTCCTTTAACAAATTTCGCATTAGGATACTTTTTAACGTATTCACTTACTCTACCTCGTTTAACATTTTTAAGTTCCATAACGAAATCTAGTTTTTTCTTATCAATTCCATCTGCATCATAAATATAACCTGAAGAATCTGAAAGAGTAAGAACCTTGCCTCCTAAATGTAATATTTTCTCTGCAGCAAATTGAGCAACATTTCCAGAACCTGAAACAGTTACATTTTTTCCTTTAATAGAGTCTCCTTTAGTTTCAAGCATACTTTGTGCAAAATATACTGTTCCATAACCTGTAGCTTCTGGTCTAATTAAGGATCCTCCCCAAGACTCTCCTTTACCAGTTAAGACACCAGTAAATTCATTTCTTAGTTTTTTATACATTCCAAATAAAAATCCTATTTCTCTACCACCAACACCAATATCTCCAGCAGGAACGTCTGTGTTTGGACCAATATGTCTGAAAAGCTCACTCATAAAAGCATGACAGAAACGCATAATTTCATTATCACTCTTTCCTTTTGGATCAAAATCACTACCTCCTTTACCTCCACCCATAGGAAGAGTAGTAAGGCTGTTTTTAAATACTTGTTCAAAAGCTAAGAATTTTAAAATACTCATATTCACCGTTGGATGAAAACGTAATCCACCTTTATAAGGTCCAATGGCAGAATTCATTTGAATTCTGTAACCTCTGTTGACTTGTATCTCTCCATCATCATCTACCCATGGAACTCTGAATGTTATTGCTCGTTCCGGCTCTACCATTCTCAATAAAAGGTTCTTACCATAATAAATATCATGTTTAACAATGTAAGGAATAGTAGCTTCTGCTACTTCCTGTACTGCTTGTAAAAATTCTGGTTCGTGACCATTTCTTTCTTTTACAAGATCCATAAATGCATTAATGTTACTTTTCATGTGATAATATTTAAGATAATTTATTTTACAGTGATTTATTCTATGCAAATATACGATATCTTTAAAATTTAAGCTATTTTTTTTGCAAATTCGTATTCTGGTTAGACTAGTTTTTTTTAGTGTTAAAAATGCACGACAATTAAATTTTCGTGCATTTAATCGTATTTATTTGTTATTTCATCGAGTTTTTATATATTTGTCGTGATATAAGCCTCATCACTAAGGATAAACCTATGCTTAAACCTAAATACTTATCCATATTATTCTGCATGCTGTTCGGAATAAGCAATGTTTTTGCTCAATTTGGATTCTCTCATGAGGTTGGTGTAATAGCTGGACCAATTGCTTTTCAATCTGATTATGGTGAACGAAAAGATTGGGATACTAACAAAGGAAATACCGGATTTGGAATAGGACTAATTCATTACATAAACTTTTCATATCGTGCAGATTGTAATTGTTATACAACCGACACCTATTTTAATGATCACTTTAAAATACGAAACGAAATATCTTATAATAAAACTACTTTAAATCATTTTGGTCCTGAAGCCGAAAAGCAATCTTTTTGGGGAGAAACACTTCGTGCCATGCAAGGTGAAGCTAAAAACCTTAACATTGGTACCCAGTTAGAATATTTCCCTATGAGTATAAGAGATTTTGCTGCTGGTGCATATAGAATTGCTCCGTACGGTAGTTTAGGAGCTCAATTCACTTATTACAGTCCAAAGGCGACATCATCATTGCCTGGTGGACTTGAAAATCCTGATAATATATTTTATGATTTTACTGATGGTGCAATTAGCAATGAAAGTGGAACAGCCTGGTCTGTAGTTGCGAGTGTAGGAGTTAGATATAAATTAACAACACTGTCTGACTTATTATTTGATCTCAGGTGGCAATATTACTTTACGAATTGGGTAGATGGTTTAAACCATGAAAAAAACACACAAGATAAAGCTAATGACTGGTTAGTTTGGTTTAACGTTGGATATGTTTATTATATAGATTAAAAATTACTTTTTTATCCTATTGCTTGTTTTAAATCTTCAATTAGATCGTCTATATCTTCAATACCTACGCTAAGCCTTATTAAAGAATCAACAACGCCTGTTTTCTCACGTTCTTCCTTTGGTATACTTGCGTGTGTCATACTTGCAGGATGTCCTGCTAAAGATTCAACGCCTCCCAGTGATTCTGCCAAAGTGAATATTTTAAGATTTTCGACAATTCTGATTGCCTCCTTATAGTCATTACCTTTGGTTGTAAATGAGATCATACCTCCAAAATCTTTCATTTGCTTTTTTGCTATGTCATGATTTGGATGATCTTCAAAACCTGGCCAATATACTTTTTCAATTTTTGGCTGTGATTTCAAATATTCAGCAATTGCCTTTCCATTTTCGCAATGTCGCTGCATTCTAATATGTAAGGTCTTTATTCCTCTTAGAACTAAAAAACTATCTTGTGGACCACAAATTGCACCAGAGGCATTTTGAATAAAATATAACCTATCCGCAAGCTCTTTGT
>CAYTSL010000285.1:0-2930 GCA_964440415.1 uncultured Flavobacteriaceae bacterium | reverse complement strand
TGTGTTCCCACACGAAACTCTATGCTTCGCGAGGGGTGCGAATTATCCGCGTGAGGCTCCTGATTGTCAACCGTTGCTGAAGCTGATTTCATATCATTTTTTGCGCTCAACACGAACGCCCGTTGAATGAAAACCTGTTTCATTCCGGTATATACTAATGAGCTATCAACATTCCTTTTTTATTTGAACCCTAGCGGAGCGACTACCATGAAAACATTCCTACTGGTTTTATCCATAATGATTCTCGGGGCAGCTCCCGTTGCCACCGTTGCAAAAAGCAAAAAAGAGGCTCCCGAATATACGGTAGAAGGCCTCAAGCTGGTGCCCAACACCAAACTGTCACTGGTCTATGCCGAAGAGGGTGCAGACCTTTCTCAGTACAACCGCGTTTACATCACTGAGCCATTCGTGGCCTTTAAGAAAAACTGGAAGCGGGATCAAAATCGAGGAACAATGAAAGTCAGCAACAGTGACATGGAGCGTATCAAGAAAGGTGTTGCAGAATTATTTATGGAAGTATTTACCGCAGAATTGACGAAAGGCGGTTATACCCTTGCAAATGAGCGAGCCGAAGACGTACTCATAGTTAAACCCGCAATCATTGATCTGGATGTCAAAGCACCGGATGTACGTAGTGCTGGCAGGACCAATACATTTACAACCTCGGCTGGCTCCATGACGCTTTACCTCGAGTTATATGACTCCGAAACCGATGACCTGCTGGCAAAAGCTGTAGATCGCAAAGCTGAACGTGATTCAGGGTATATGCAGTGGCAAACAAAGGTCCAGAATTACGCAGCGGCAAAACGAATGATGCAACCCTGGGCGGAAGCACTTCGCAAAGGGCTTGATGATGCACGGAATCCCGAAAACCAAAACTAGGATTTAAGCTTTTCATTTGGTCCCGATAGAAATTTTCTGCCACCCCCGTTTTCCGGGGGTGGCTATGTCCCAATTTGAATAATAAGCTTTAATCAGTTGACATCGAACCCCCACCAAACAGATAATCCGCTGCCTTTTTTTCAAGCGTCCATACCTGTTATTTCCAACACACAGGATTAACACGAGGTTAACTGATAAACTGGCGAACGATTCCGGAGAGGTGTCCGAGTGGCTGAAGGAGCACGCCTGGAAAGTGTGTATACGTTTATAGCGTATCGAGGGTTCGAATCCCTCTCTCTCCGCCAACTATAACAATCAAGCCCATGTTTTCATGGGCTTTTTTGTTTTTACAATATAAGTGACTATCAATTTAACTATCAATTTTAGATTCGGTTAGCTGGTTACTGCCGCGCCCCGATCACTGACTCCCTCCGTCTGTTATGTCCGCCACACAGCGGGGTGCACAACCCCCAAACATTCGGGAGCAAACGTCTGGTATCAGCCAGTAAGCAGCTATATACCAGACGTGATTTTTAACGACGCTAATAACCGCACTCGGCCCATTCTGTTGAAAAACTCCGTTTTCACGATCGATGAAATAATCACTATGCCTCAGTCAAATTAAAATCTTTTAGATATGAGGGGATATTGAATATTGCTGAAATGTCGCTACAGAGGCGCTGGTGCAGTCACAGTTGCGAAAAACATTGGATTTTCCAAACATCCAACATTCTACGGATAATCGGCATTACTCAGATTTCAAGTTTTTCAACAGAATAGGCCAGAACCAGACGCTCATGCTTGGTACAAGTTAAGGCCCAAATTGGGGGTGAATCAGTTACCAGCCAGATTAATAAGCACTCCTTTCAAACCGGAACCACTTCTCCACCACAGCACATAATCCCCTGCAGTTAATTCGTCGGTGGCCGTCTCATATTGGTTACTTTCAATAAGTACTGATCGGGAGAACGATAGGTGTCCTTGCGCTCGTTAATTGCCTATCAACAGGCGCCAATTAAACCAGTAAGAAATTGCAGTACGAAGCTGGTAATGTACTGACTATGGGTGATATTATCTGAGTAGTGCAAGGGTAGTTATGTTTTACGCCGTTGCCTTGGTAGTGATCGCAGCATTGCAGACTCGACTGAATTTTTTCAGTAGCAAAGGCTCCGCTCTTCACCTCCAAATCTAGTCCCTTAAAATCAGGGAGTACGAAATGAATCGATTGAACAAACTCATCAGCTTGGCATCCCTTGCCATGGTTGTTTCCTCAGCATGCACCACCGTTTCTGAACAACTGAAGGGTGAATATTCCACACTGAGACCCATAGATGTTTCCGAGCAAAGTCTTGAAACACAAGTCCGTTGGGCGGGTGTCATATTTGAAACCCGTTCACAGGAAGATCACACCTGTTTCGCGGTAATTGCCAGACCAGTTGAAAAATCGATGCGACCGCAAAGCACTAACCAGTCCGATGGCCGGTTTATTGCCTGCAAATCGGGTTATTTGGACCCCGAAGGTCTCAAAGTAGAAAGCGAGGTCACACTGACCGGACGGATTTTCCATATCGACAAACGGGAGATTGAAAACAATGACTACCTGATTCCCATTGTCGAGGTAGATTCTATGACCCTTTGGCCCGCACGTCATCAGTTAGTTCGCTCTTATAGGCCATATAAAATTTACTACGGAAACAATTTGATTAGCACCCACAGTATTAATAGAGGAACTTTGGGAACTCCACTGTCTCATGCAGATTCAATCTTTTGGGGTTTCACTCAATAAGCAGAGTGACAGAAGTTTTCGTACGGCGACCAGATTGAACGCCCGCATTAGTGGCAAAATTTAAGCGTAGCGAGCATCTTGATCAGTCGCATGCGTATGCTATATTCCGATTTCTCGGGTCGGTTTGTTGATGTTTCCATATCGCACTATTGCATCAAGGTTTGAGAACTAATTTGGATAGTCTTAAAAGTCCGGCGCTCAGAAAGCACTTCCAAACCACGTGATGTCTGCTCCTAGTCGGGTGCTGCTACTAGCGGCTATG
>CAYTSL010000284.1:0-2958 GCA_964440415.1 uncultured Flavobacteriaceae bacterium | reverse complement strand
TTTATAAGTTTGAGAAAAACTTGCAAAGGTTACAAATGTTAAGACAAAAAGAATTTTAAAAGCATTCATAATTAAAAGTTTATAAGTTAAAACAATACATTATTGCTAACCAATATATAATCCTATAAAGAGTGAAAAAACAAACTTTAATTGCAATTGATTATGGCATAAATAGGAAGAAAAATTAATTCGAGTAAGAATTATGGCATCCCTAATATAGGAAATATTACCTATTTATAAAAGTAACAACTAATTTTACCCATTTAATGATGGGTTAAAACTTATTAAAAATTTCTCAAAACGAATTTAATTAAGAAAATAATAGGACTACTTATTAATTACCCTCGATATACATTCTTCCATTAAACTAGCTCTACTTCGTAATTCATCTTCTGACCAGCTTAATTTAATCAAACAAGAAATATTTCTACCTATGTAATGGTCAGATTTTGGAAACTCTTGATGCTTTAGTCTTTTTAGACCATTATTGATCTCATCTGATAATTTGAAAAGAGATTTCTGTTCTTTCAAATGCTCCCATTTTCTTACATAATGCCAATTGTTATCAAAGTAGTGAAAGCATCCATCAATCCCATTTTCTTTAAAAGACTCCATGACTTTTCTGGTAATTTCTAAATTCGGTAAATAAAAATTCAGGAAAGCATAACTCTCTTCTCCTCCATCGGGAACACGTCTAAACTCGACTTCTGGAATTTTTGAAAGTTCATTCCTTATTACATCATAATTCTTTCTTTGGATAGAAATAAATTCATCTAAACGCTTTACTTGTGCCAATCCTACTGCAGCATTTAACTCTGAAATTCTGAAATTATAGCCTAAAAACGGATGTTTTTCAGCTCCTCTATCGCTTCCTACATGATCATGGCCATGATCGGAGTAGTGATCTGCATTTTGGACGTATTTTGAATTATTTGTTACTACTGCTCCTCCTTCTCCACAAGTTATAGTCTTTACATAATCAAATGAAAAACAACCCAAATCGCCTATAGTTCCCAATGCTTTTCCATTATAGGTTCCTCCTATGGCCTGACACGCATCTTCAATTAAAAGTAAGTTGTTTGCAATGCAAATTTGTTTTAATGCATCAAGATCTGCCATACTACCGCACATATGAACAGGCATAATTGCTTTTGTTCTGACAGAAACTGCTTTTTCAACTTCCTTTGGATCTAGTGTAAGGGTATCATCTATTTCAACAATTACCGGAATTGCTCCTACCGCCAGAATAGATTCAAAACTGGCAACAAAAGTAAATGATGGTATAATAACTTCGTCTCCAGTGCCTATCCCGGCTGATGCTAAAGCAACTGATAGTGCCGCAGTACCACTTGAAACTAATTGTGCATGTTCCACATCCATGTAATTCTGAAGTTCTTTTTCAAGCTCTTTAGCTTTCCATTGTCCATTGCGCATTCCATCAAATCCATAGCGCATCAAAACTCCAGTTTCTAATACGTCATTTACTTCTTTTCGTTCAGAACTTCCAAACAATTCAAATCCTGGCATAATTCTATTTTAAGTAAATCAAAATTACGATTATTATAAATAAAAAACGCCAATTAAAAATTGACGTTGATGATTGTTGAAGACTTTAACTATTAATAGTTTTCTATAACAGCATCTACAAATGCAAAGTGTCTGTCTGTTTCTCTTAAAAATGTATAGCCTCCTAATTCTCCTATTACCTCTCCACTAGAATTAAGTGCTACTAAATTTGGATAGCCTCCTTCTTTATTATACTTCCTAACAAGTTTGATGTTTTTTTCTTTTTGTTCTTTGGTTATAATATCTACTCTTCTAGGTATATCAACCATTAACAATACCATTTTTTCAGCTCTTTCTTCAAACTCGGAAGTATTAAAAAAGTCCTTTTTAAGCATTTTACAAGGCGGACACCAATCACTACCTGTAAAATATACTAATAAGGGTTTTTGTTCATTCTTTGAAATCTCAAGAGCTTCATTAAGATCCAGAAGCCAATTTAAATTAGAAGTTTCATCTTGAGAATAAACAAAGAAAGTTGTTAAAAAAGTTAATAGTATTACCAAATTTTTCATGCGTATATAGCGTTCTATTGAAACAAAAATATGTTATTTGTTAATAACAATTATCTTGCCAGTAATATTGTGTTACAATTCTATGATGGTTTCTGAAATGTCCTTCCTTACTTTTTTTAGTTCAGAAAACATATCATCTTCTGCTCGATATCCTACAGGTAACAAAAGAACAGATTTTAAATTGTACTTTTTAAGTTCCAATAGTTCATCTACTTTTTCTGGTAAAAATCCTTCCATCGGGCAACAATCAATTTCTTCAACTGCACAAGCCGTCATTAGGTTTCCTAAAGCTATGTAAACCTGATTCACGCACCAAATTTCAATTTCTTCTTTTGTTTTAGATTTCACAAAATCTTTCAGTTCCTCTCTATATTGAGATAATATGGTCTCTGATGTTTTTCTAATCTTCACAACATCATCAAAATAATCATCCACATCGGTTTCATTAACTTCATCTTGAATACAAATTGCTAAAACATGTGAGGCTCCCTTAACTTGTTCTTGGCCATAACAATAATCTACCATTTTGTCTTTTGTAGCCTCATCAGTAACAATCACCATTTTCATAGTCTGAACTCCATAAGAAGTTGGTGTCAAATTAAATGCCTGTTTAAGTATTTCTAGTTTACCTTGAGATACTTTTTTACTAGAATCAAATTTCTTGGTTGCGTACCTCCAATTTAGTTTTTCAATTAAATCCATGTTTCTATTTTCCTGCGAAATTAATAATAATGTTTCATTATTGTTACAGGTAAATTCAATTAAAAATTATACTCTTTTTTTTTGAAAGAAATAAAAAAGGTTTCTATATTTGCAACCGCAATCGGAGAAATGGCAGAGTGGTCGAATGCACTAGTCTTGAAAACTAGCGAGGGTCACA
>CAYTSL010000283.1:0-2979 GCA_964440415.1 uncultured Flavobacteriaceae bacterium | reverse complement strand
AGTAAATTCAAAGTTTCTACTTCCGCAATCGGCTACTATTCTTATACAAAACGTTAGAGCACATTCAGCTGAAGCTGACTTGTGTTGCTACGTGCTTCGCACTCCCACCCCACAAGAAAATGTGCTCTAACGACCTGCTAAACCAAATTGCTAAATCACTTTTTTACTATCAACAGCTCCAGCTGACAGGCTCAAGCCTTTAACGTGCCATAACAGTTGCTAAAAGCAATTTGGTCCTGATCCTCGAACTCCCAATCCAATAAAGTGGCTCACTTATCAAATTTTTCCGAAGAAAAATCCGGTAAGCGAGGCGGATAATAGCTATCGAGCTACCGCTCGACTTTACGCTTAATTATCTCCACTTTTTGTATCTTCGTTCTCTTATCAGAACTGCGTTTAGCAGGTCGTTGTGGCCAATTTTGAAATACTGAAACCTTTAAAATTAATTTAAAAAAGAGTAAGCTATGCTTTCATTAAACATATTGAAACACAAAATTATAGTCTTTGGTTTGCTTTTTATTGTCATTTTATCATGCAATAGAAAAGAGAAACAGTATGCAAAAGAAGAGCATCAACAACTTTTTTTAATTGATTATGTAAATCCTTTGATGGGAACTGATTCAAAACATAGTTTATCAAACGGAAATACATATCCGGTAATTGCCACGCCTTGGGGAATGAATTTTTGGACTCCAATGACCTCAAAAATGGGCGATGGATGGACTTATAAATATAATGAAAACAAGATTCGAGGAATCAAACAAACACACCAACCAAGTCCATGGATTAATGATTATGCCGCATTTTCATTTATGGCTGTTACAGGAAAATTGAAGTATAAAGAAGAGGAGAGGCAATCTTGGTTTTCACATAAAGCTGAAACAGTAAAACCGTATCATTACAAAGTATATTTAGCCGACTATGATGTTCTTGCTGAAGTAACTCCTACAGAAAGGGCAGCACATTTTAAATTTACATTTCCAGAGTCGGAATCATCTTATGTCATGCTAGATGCTTTTGATAAAGGGTCAATGGTTAAAATAATCCCAGAAGAACGTAAAATAATTGGCTATTGTCGAAATAATAGTGGTGGTGTTCTTGAGAATTTTCATAATTACTTTGTAGTAGAATTTGATAAAGCCTTTAAAATACAACACACATGGAAAGACGATTGGGAGCTACAAGAAAACACATTGAATAGCGAGGGACAACACGTGGGCGCTATTATTGGCTTTAAAACAAAAAAAGGTGAAGTTGTGCATGCTAAAGTAGCATCGTCTTTTATTAGTCCTGCACAAGCACAATTAAATTTAGATAGAGAAATTGGTTATGATTCTTTTGAAACTACTAAAGAAAAAGCCAAAAATGCTTGGGAAAAAGAGTTGAATAAAATTCAAATTGAAGATGATAATATAGATAACATTAGGACATTTTACTCTTGTTTATACCGCGTTTTATTGTTCCCAAGAAAATTTTATGAGTTTGACAAAGACAACAAGGTAGTTCATTACAGTCCGTATAATGGAAAAGTTTTACCAGGTTATATGTTTACAGACAATGGTTTTTGGGATACGTTTAGAGCTGTTTATCCATTTTTTAATATGATGTATCCAGAACTCAATAAAAACATAATGGAAGGGCTTGTAAATACCTATAAAGAATCTGGATGGCTACCAGAATGGGCGAGCCCTGGACACATAAATTGTATGATTGGTTCTAATTCTGCTTCCATTATTGTAGATGCATTTTTAAAAGGAAATGTAAAGGAGAAAGACAAAGATGTATTGTTTGAAGCTATTTTAAAGAATGCTGAAATGGAAGAAGGAAGACCCGTAAACTCTGTAGGGAGAGAAGGTTTAGCATTTTACAACAAATTGGGATATGTGCCTTATAATGTGGGAATTAATGAAAATACAGCAAGAACATTAGAATATGCATATGCTGATTTCACCATTGCCCAAATGGCAGAAAAATTAGGCAAGAAAAATATAGCTAATAAATATTACAAGCAATCTTTAAACTATAAAAAAGTATTTGACCCTTCAACTAATTTAATGAGAGGAAAAAATGAAGATGGTAATTTTCAGTCTCCATTTAATCCGTTAAAATGGGGAGATGCTTTTACCGAAGGAAATAGTTTACATTATACGTGGTCTGTATTTCATGACGTTCAAGGACTTATAGATTTAATGGACGGAAAAGAAAATTTTATAAAACAATTAGATACCGTTTTTTCAATGCCACCAGATTTTGATGATTCGTATTACGGAGGAACCATTCATGAAATTAGAGAAATGCAAATTGTAAATATGGGAAATTATGCACATGGTAATCAACCCATTCAACATATGATTTATTTATATAATTACGCTGGAGTTCCTTATAAAACACAAGAAAAAATTAGAACTGTATTGACTAAATTGTATTCAGCAACACCAGACGGTTATTGTGGAGATGAGGACAACGGACAAACATCAGCTTGGTACGTGTTTAGTGCTTTAGGGTTTTATCCTGTTACACCGGGAGTTGACCAATATGTAATTGGAAGCCCATTGTTTAGAAAAGCCACTTTAAATTTGAAAAACGGAAAGACTTTTTCAATTTCATCTATAAATAATTCTGATAAAAATTACTTTATCCAATCTACAAGACTGAATAATGAAAACTACAGCCATAATTTTATAACCTATGATGTTATCCAAAACGGGGGTGAATTTATATTTAATATGGTCGATATGCCAAATAAAAAATGGGGCAGTCAATTAGAAGATGCTCCATATTCATTAAGTAGAGAGAAACCAAACAGACGTATTGAAACGAACTAATTAACATGTTTCTGGTAAAATAAAACTGGCCACAACAATATATAAAAATAACAGCCTAGATAGTAGTAAATTCAAAGCTTATAGATCGTTTTATTTATTTTTTAACTTGACAGGAATGAAGCCACAATCGGCTACTATTCTTATACTAAACGTT
>CAYTSL010000282.1:0-2980 GCA_964440415.1 uncultured Flavobacteriaceae bacterium | reverse complement strand
CCAGTAATTGTTTTTTTTAGCACAAACCATTAATAATTGGTTCCTGACTTTTTATTCTTTCTCCAACTTGTACCTTTAGTGCATGCACAATTACTGGCGCCTTGCAGAAAATCTATTCCTATGGTGATGGAGTGGGTTCCTGAGTTGTACCCTGCAAGATCATTGATAGTAAATTGATACGAATAGGCAAAATAAAATTTGTTTTTAGTGATGCCAGCCATGGGCCCAATGTTTAATGGTGTAAAAAATTGATCATTTAAAAAACGGTAAGAACCACCTATCCAAAAGTAATCTTCATCTCTATTAAATTTTCGAAATTTAAAGTTTACATCTGTTGCTGATCGCTTGTCACTCCAGAACAATTGATAAAACACAGAAGGTTCATATTCAATAGATTTGTTGGCCTTACTTGTAAGGATAAGACCTGAATAGACTTGAAAATTAAGAAGGTCACCAGGTTCTGCACCAGTAAAATCATCAAGATCCTTTTTTAGAAGATTGTTAGCATTCAAACTAAAATAAAAGTCCTGATAACGATACAAAAATCCAACATCAAAATTGTTGTTTGATTTAGATCGATCACCTGTAATAGCAGGATCTACGATAGGTGTTCCATCAATAGATTCAAAGTCTTCGATGGCAATTCTAAAACTATTAATGTTGTAGGACAGTCCAAAAGATAAAAACATCTTTTGGGTGTAGCTCAGTGTAAGATGATGGGCAAAAGTAAATTTCGCGCCTTTTTGACGTGTATTTCCATTTTTATCGTTGTAAAGCGATAGTCCAACACCAGTACGATCTGAGATTCTAAAATCGGCATATAAGGCTTGATTGTCCGGAGCATCTTTTATGCCTACCCACTGTGTCAATCCATTAACCCTAATCCTTAAATTGTCTCCAATACCTGCATAGGTTGGGGAAATTACAAAATCATTATCTGCCAAATATTGTGTCCAAACAGGTAAATTGAGTTCTTGTGCGTAGCCCCAAGTACCCGCCAATAAAAGAATATATAGTGTAAATTTTTTCATCTTCTCAATTTTAAATTCTTAAGGCACTATTACCTGTAAAGTGTGAAATGTCCAACATACTCCTTATTTAATGCCGTGCTATTTGGTTTAACTACATACCAATAATCACCGGTTGGAAGCTCAGTACCATTATATCTACCATCCCAAAATTCACCTACACGTAAGGTGGCGATCTTACGACCATATCTATCAAAAATGTCAAAGGTGAGGTTTGGATATAGTTCAGAACATTCAACGGTCCATCCATCGGAAATGCCATCGTCATTAGGCGTAAAATATTCCGGTATACAAGGGTCTAAGATCTCTATTTCAATTTCAGCAGTTGCTTGACATCCGGCACTATCAGTTACAACAACTATGTAAACTCCAGATTCAGAAACAATAAATATATTTGTGTCACCATAATCTTCATCATTCAAGGTAAATTGATAGCTGCCTGTACCACCTTCGGCATTCGCAATGATCTCTCCACCTTCATCACCTGTAACCAATATCAATGATAAAGGCTCATAATCTTCAATAACAAACACATCGGTCGTTTGAATACAACCATTGGTATGTCTAACATCGATATAGTGATCTGTTCCTGGTATAACATTTGTAAATACATTGCTAGCCTGGTAAGGACCGCCATCTAAAGAATAATCTAATTCTGAAGGGTCTACTGTATTTTCATCTACAATAATCGTTACAACATTACTCATGGTGTTATTTTCACAGATGTATTCAATTTCTGCTATTGGGTCTATGCTTACCGATTCTGGGAACGTAATATTCCATTCAGATTCACAATCTTGTGCGTCACGAACATAAACCGTATGATCACCGCCACCTAATCCTATAAAATCAAATGTAGATTGACCTGGAGCACCAGAAGTGTAAGGGCCATCATAATTATCTAAACTCACGCTATATGGTAGTGTTCCACCAGAAATATCAATACTGAATTCACCATTGGCATCACCTTCACAGGTTTCTTCAAAAATTGAATTTGGAACAATAGAGAGTATTATGGGTTCTGGATCTGTAATGGTAAAACTGAATGTTATATAGCAACCTAATACATCCTGAACGATCACATCATAATCACCAGAAGCTAAATTCTCGAAAACATTGGTTTCAAAAAATTGATCCAATTGTGGCGAAATTGCATATTTGATAATTCCAGTTCCTCCTGTCGCGTCAATCACTAACATGCCATTGTCATCTCCGCTACACGTTACATTACTAACCGTATAGTTTAAATCTAATGGAGCACTTGGCTCAGTAATGGTAATTGGTGCTGATACAATGAAGCAATCATCACTATTTACATTCACAACGTAAGTGCCAGCCACCAACTCGGTAAAAACTCCCGGACTATTTTGTGTTGCCGGAATTGTATTGCCTACCGTGTCCTGCAAGATGTATACATAATTTCCTAAACCACCTTGTGCAGTTGCTACTATAGAACCTGAATTATCGCCAGTACAATTAATTGTTGGGTTCTCTGATTCTAAATTGATTATCAATTCTGGAAGCGGATCAATTGTAATTTCGTTGGACACCTCTGCATTACAACCATTGGCATCTCTCACATAATACTCATAAGTTCCAGTTGGAACAGAAAATGTTGTTGATAATGAAAAAGATCCTAGAACTGTCGTAAACGTACTATTATCGCTATACGTATAAGGTCCATTTCCACCAGTCGCACTTAAGGTAAGCGTCGATTCTGTCAAACAGGTTTGTGTTGTTGCTGTCACTAAACTCGCATCTATTGGAGTAGGTTCAGCAATAACGATATCTACAGATGTCAAGAAACACTCAGAACCATCACTTATTGTAACGGAATAAGTTCCTGCACCTAAATTATTAAACATATTAGAGGTTTGTGGCCCTGAAGTACTTGGAGTAGGTAAAATAGTATTCAGAGTATAGATATAATCAGTTCCTTGGCCTCCAGTTAT
>CAYTSL010000281.1:0-2992 GCA_964440415.1 uncultured Flavobacteriaceae bacterium | reverse complement strand
GATTGCCTCGCCATAAAATAAAATTAATGGCTTCAGCAAAGGGAAGAGCTAAACAAATGAACCTTGGAACTCAACATGCAAATGGAGACATCCTATACTTTCTTCATGCCGATTCTTTTCCGCCAAAGCATTTCGACAACTACATAATTGAAGAAGTTGAAAAAGGAAATCTTGCTGGTTGTTTTAAAATGAAGTTCGACAGTGACCACTGGTGGTTGAAATTGGCTGGATGGTTAACAAAATTTAAATGGAGAGCGTGTCGCGGTGGAGATCAAAGCCAATTTATAACCAAACAATTATTTGAAGAACTAAATGGTTTTGATGAAGGGTTTATGATTTATGAAGACAATGATCTTATTAATAAATTATACGCAAAGAAACAATTTGTAGTCATTCAAAAATGGATAACAACATCAGCTAGAAAATATCATGCTAATGGAATTTGGAAGCTTCAATACCACTTTTGGGCTATTTATGTGAAAAAATGGTTCGGATCGAGCCCAGAAGAATTGCATCAATATTATTTGAAGAATATCAGATAACTATTTATTTCGCCCCTTTTCATTTGGATAAAATGTCTGAACAACATCACTTTGAGACACCTCTTTAGTATCAATATCTATACACGATAATTTGCCATAAAAACAAGCTCCTGTATCAATATTCCATACGTTTTGGGCACTCATAGGTTCGTAAGAACCAAAATGGATAGTAGGTGTATGACCAATATATATTTCCTTAAAAAGTTTCAATCGTTTAGGATACAATATTGAATCCTCATCTAGATGTTTATCCAAGGCCAAAGACATTTCCCAAAGGGTACGGTCGTAATATAAATTGGTTTCAGAATATTCTTTTTCCGGACCATGCATGGAAACAAAACCAGCATGCACAAACAATCTTTTATGCTCATCAATATAATAGAGTTCCATTTTCTCTAAAAAATTCAGATGATCCTGTTTTTCTTCTTCAGATATACCCGAATAACTTTCTATAGTTTCTTTGCCCCCATGATAGAGCCATGTATCAAATGTAGTCCCTTCTCTTAACCAGTTTTCACACCAAACATCATGATTGCCTTTAATAAATATACACTTTTGTTTTTGTGACAGATCAATTAAAAACCTTAAAGTAAAGGAAGATTCACTCCAACCATCAACATAATCTCCTACAAAAATTAAAGTGTCTTTTGGGGTGACATTTGCTCTTTCCAACAGCTGAACTAGTGCTTTTAATCCACCATGAATGTCTCCTATTACTAATGTTCTCATACCATAAATTAGTTTAACGAATAATGAATTTTCACGATCTTTTCTGCGGGTTTATTTTGGGGTGTAAATTGATTGTCGTCTTTCCCTCCAACTTTATCATGTTTGTGAAACCACTTCCAAATAAAACCTCCAGCAAACCAATCTTCATTCCAGAATTCTTCAAATAAAGCTTGAGTGGCATTGGTTTGTCCTTGAAGATTAAGTGACTTTATTTTGTAATCACTTTGCCAAGGCTCTTTACCTGTGTAATCCATACTTCTATAACCAAATTCGGTAAACAAAATAGGTTTATTGTACTGTTCTGAATAACTCCTAATTAGTGCTTTATGACTTTGCCAACCCTTTTTACAATCTTCAACGTTTGGTGTCTGCATTTCACTTACTGGAAAATACGCATCTATGCCTATATAATCTAAATCAGCCCAAAAAGGTGTGCGTTTAAATTCATCCCAATTGGCAGCATAGGTCAGTTTCCCTTTGTACACTTTTTTTAAATTGATAATAAGTTGTTTCCAATACTCTGGTCTATTTTCTATAAACTTTTCAAGTTCTGTTCCAATACACAAAATTTCTGATTTTGTATCTTGAGCAACTTGTGCATAATCCATTATAAATTCGGAATAAGACTCTTCTAAAACCTTCCAATCTGCTTCCGTTTGCATTTCAATATCACCTGTAAATTCACCTCTCCAAGCCCAAAGTTGTGGTTTGAGCATAATCTTTATATTGTTTTTCTGAAGTTGTTCAATATACTGCTTTGCTCCTTCTTTAGTTTCTCCATACCACTGTCTATCTGTGCTATAAATTATTTCTGGAGAATCTAAATTTCTTATAAAACCAAAGGGCATGACAGAAGCATAATTAGCATTGACCTTAATGACAGGATCAATATGTTTTTGATTGACAGCCTCGTTAGATGCAACAAAACTGATTCCATTTATAGATTGCTTTTTTGGTATAGTCGCTGAACATCCAATTAGCAATAAACATGAAAAGAGAATCACAAAACTTCTCATAAACGCAATTTTTATTCTAAATTTAAACAAAATGAATTGATTCTATAAGGTTTTAACATAACCTTCGACAAACATTATCAGTTACTGTCATAATTCGTTTTAAAAGAAAATGAAGATTTTTTTCATTATATGAAATAAAAAAAATCATAGCCAGAGATACGATTTCTTTTTTTATTGAAGTAGAAAGGAAAAAGGAGCGTTTTATTAGAATGAATTATTGCATTAAATGATATTAAAACCAACTTTATACTAAATGGAGCACATTGTTATTATTGGCAACGGAATTTCTGGAGTAACGGCTGCAAGACATATTCGTAAGCTTTCTGATAAAAAAATCACTATTGTTTCTGCTGAAACCGATTACTTTTTTTCTCGTACTGCATTGATGTACGTGTACATGGGGCATATGAAGTTTGAACATACGCAACCTTATGAGGATTGGTTTTGGGAAAAGAATCGCATTAACCTTAAAAGTGGATTTGTTAATACCATTGAAACCAAAAGTAAATTACTTCATTTTTCTGATGGAGATTCACTTTCATATGACAAATTAATCATTGCTACTGGAAGCAAACCAAACAAATTCGGTTGGCCTGGACAAGATTTAAAAGGTGTTCAGGGATTGTATCACAAACAAGATTTAGAGAATCTTGAAGTATACGCACCAAATAATAAGGTTTGCAAACGAGCAATCATTGTTGGTGG
>CAYTSL010000280.1:0-3025 GCA_964440415.1 uncultured Flavobacteriaceae bacterium | reverse complement strand
AACAGTATTTATAAGTACAATAAAAGTACTAAATACGACGAAGTTCCTTTAGATGATGTGTTATATAAAGTAGAAGATAATTCTGGAATCCCAGATGATTATGAGTTTACTAACCTTAAAGCAAAACAAGTGCTGGATAGTATGAAATCGTTAAAAGATAGTTACAGAATATCACTCACTTTAAATCTGATTGAAGGGTTTGATTACGATGAAATTTGTGAAATTATGAATATATCATATGCTAACTGTAGAACAACCATTTCTCGAGCAAAAGAAAGTTTAAGGAATAAAATGGTACAAGCATATTAATAAAAAGAGTTATGAGTAAAAATAATTTAAATACGGTTTTTGAAAATCTTAACAACGATTTTGACATTGAGGTTCCAAACCTTAATCATCAACAACGTTTTTTAGATAAGTTAAACAACCAAGGTAAGATTGCAACTTTAGAAGCGCCTAAACTTATTTTCTGGAAACCTTTAATAAGTATTGCAGCTTCTGTAGTACTATTAGTAGCTTTATTCTTTGGAACACAGCAGGAAGTTTCCGCTAAAGATCTTGCAAGCATTTCTCCTGAAATGGCAAAGACTGAAAATTTCTTTACATCAACAATTTCAAACGAATTAGCCAAACTTAATGGTGAGACTTCTTCAGAAACAACAGATCTAGTGCAAGACGCATTAAAACAACTTGAATCATTAGAAATAGAATATGCATTTCTAAAACAAGATTTGGCAGACAGTGGAGATGATCAACGTGTTATATATGCCATGATATCAAACTTTCAAAACAGAATTGAATTATTACAAAACGTATTACAAAACATAGAAGAAATTAAACAACTTAAACAAATAAATAATGAGGACGCAACAACTTT
The DNA here is from genome assembly GCA_964440415.1 of uncultured Flavobacteriaceae bacterium. Classification (GTDB taxonomy): domain Bacteria; phylum Bacteroidota; class Bacteroidia; order Flavobacteriales; family Flavobacteriaceae; genus Site-B1. Next base: position 2,148 of record CAYTSL010000280.1, on the reverse strand, counting down.
ATAAGCTGGTAATTTTATTACTAATTCCAGCCATGACCTTTTCAGTCAATGATTTGAAAGGGAAATACACGAAAAATAAAATGATCAACAAAGAGTTCACAGTTAATAGTGATGCAACTTTAAAGATCAATAACAGCTATGGTAATTTAGATATTGTAACATGGGCTGAAAATCGCATTGTAATAGAAGTATCGATTACCACTAGAGGGAATGATGAAGAAAAAGTTCAAAAAAAATTGGATGAGATAACTGTAAAATTCTCTTCTTCACCAGAATTGGTTGCCGCACAAACCATCTTTAATAAAAACAAATCAAAATCTTGGTGGAGCTGGACTAAAAATAACAACGTAAATATGGAAATTAACTATTTAGTTAAAATGCCTGTTACTAATGCTGTTATTCTGGATAATGATTATGGTAGCATAAATCTTGATAAATTAGAAGGTCAGGCCAAAATAAGCTGTGATTATGGAAAAATAACTACAAAGGAATTAATGGCAGATAATAATTCAATAAGCTTTGATTATACCAATAACAGCTATTTTGAATATATTAAAAGTGGAAAGATAAATGCAGACTATAGCGGTTATACTGTATCAAAAACAGAAAACCTTGATATTTCGGCAGATTACACAAAATCTAAAATAGAAGTAGCAGAAAATATTAAATATAGTTGCGATTATGGTGGCATAACCATTGAAAAGGTCAATAATGTAGAGGGAAATGGAGATTATTTAACTACAAGAATTGGAGATGTCTATAAAAATGTAAATATTGATGCTGATTATGGTTCAATAAAAATTGACAACTTAACGGCAAATGCAGGCAATGTTAGTATCAACTCTGATTACGTTGGAATAAAGATAGGAATTGATCCAGAATATGACTTCGATTTTGATATAGACCTGGAATATGGATCGTTAAATGAAGACGATGGATTCCAATATAAAAAACAAAGAATAGAATCTGGAGATAAATACTATGTAGGTTACCATGGCAAAGAAAGTAGTGGTAATATGGTTAGAATATCTTCTGAATATGGTAGTGTTACATTCTTTAAAAATTAACAGTCTAAAATATTTAAAAATGAAAAATTTATACTCTACATTATTGTTCATATTAGCTCTTTCATTCTCTACAGCCCTATTTTCTCAAAATTGGGGTAACAAGTCAATCAAAGGAAAAGGAGAAATTATAAAAATCACGAGAACAACTAGTGATTATGATGCCATTCGTTGTGCAGGTTTTATGGATTTTGAATTAGTAAATGGTAAAGAAGGTAATATTACAATAGAAGGTGAAAAAAACCTTCTAGAATATATAGTCACTGAAGTTGAACATAATGCCTTAATTGTTAAAGTTGAAAAAGGAGTAAACTTAAAAACAAGCTGGAAGAAAGGAATCAAAGTTACTATTCCGTTTGAAGACATAGAAAAAGTTTCTCTTTCTGGTTCTGGTGATCTGTGGAATAAAGATCAACTTGACACCAATAAATTAAAAGTTAATCTATCTGGTTCTGGTGATATTATTTTAAAAGTAGAAACAGACGCAATTGTTAGCAACGTTACTGGATCTGGTGATATAACAATTTCTGGTGAAACCAGTGATTTGGAAACTAAAGTAACAGGTTCTGGTGATTTTCATGGATTTGATCTAAATGCAGATAATACAGAAGCCTATGTTACAGGATCTGGTGATATAAGTGTAGTTAGTAACAAAATGCTAAAAGCTAGAGTAACTGGATCTGGTGATATAGAATTTAAAGGCAACCCTGATATAGAAGACACCAAAGTTATTGGTTCAGGTAGTATTAGTAAATAGACCTAAAGAATAAGAAATATAATAATAAAGCCACTAATTTTAGTGGCTTTATTATTATTGGACTATGGCCGCAAAATTAAAATATTTGTATTAAACTGGAATTCTTTTTTTAGGTACTTTAAACAACAAAATGATACCAACCAAAAAGAAAATTACTAAAAACCCGATCGAGTTACGCATACTACCTGTAACTTGATCTATTATTGCAAAAATTAACATTCCAAATACAATTCCTATTTTTTCTGCAACGTCGTAAAAACTAAAATACGATGTTGTATCATCTGTTTCTGGCAAAAATTTTGAATAAGTAGAACGAGCTAATGATTG
>CAYTSL010000279.1:0-3036 GCA_964440415.1 uncultured Flavobacteriaceae bacterium | reverse complement strand
GGTTCGTACCCACAACCGGGAGAAATTTCACTTTCCCATAACGGTGTACTCTTTTTAGATGAGCTGCCTGAATTTAAAAGGGGTGTTTTGGAAGTATTACGCCAACCGTTGGAAGATAGAGAGGTAACCATTTCCAGAGCACGGTTTACGGTGACCTACCCTAGTAGTTTTATGTTAGTGGCGAGTATGAACCCTAGTCCGGGCGGATATTTCAATGATCCAGATGCACCGGTTACATCTTCACCGGCAGAAATGCAACGCTATTTAGGAAAGATTTCAGGGCCTTTATTAGACCGAATCGATATTCATATAGAAGTTACCCCAGTACCCTTTGAAAAGCTCTCAGAGGACCGAAAAGGGGAGGGTAGTGTCGAAATTAGAAAAAGAGTAACTGCTGCGCGGGAATTACAGACGGAACGGTTTAAGGCATTGGAGAATGTGCATTACAATGCCCAAATGAATACCAAACAGATTCGGGAGCATTGCAAGTTGGATGACGCATCCAAAGCGCTTTTAAAGCAAGCAATGGAGCGACTGAACCTTTCGGCTCGTGCCTATGATCGTATTTTAAAAGTTGCCCGTACCATCGCCGATTTGGAAAACACTTTAGAAGTTAATGGGAATCATATTGGTGAAGCGATTCAGTATAGGTCTCTGGATAGGGAAGGGTGGTTGGGGTAGATGAAGTACAAAGTTAGGTGTATGAGGTACGAAGTTCAAGTTTCGAGCGACAGTGAGGGGTATCGAGAACGAATTCGATGAGTAAATCAAGAAAATTCCAAAAATCAAAAATACCAAATAAGGTTGCTTTGGAATCGCAACCAATTGGATTTTTGTTAATAGGATTGTCCCCTTGAGGGGACTTTAGGGGTGTTTTTGAATGTTTGTAGCCACTTAGAAACTGGAAATTATTTGTTTGCATTATCAGCTATGATGATATTATTCTCTATATTAGACTAGATAGAAAATATATGAAAACGGAAAAATTTAGGCGCTCCTCTGCTGCAAAGCACGTCGTGATTTTCCTGATGATGACTAATTTGTCAAAAAAATGAGTCGGAAGATAAATATATTTGTGATTTACACCTTGGCAGATAAAGATATAATGCTTCATCTTTTGCGTCATTTGAACCCCTTGAACGAAGATTTCGAATTATCTATTTGGCACGATGATCCAATTATTCCTGGGCAGGCTTGGAAAACTTATTTTGAATCACGCATACATCATACCGATATATTTCTTCTCTTGGTAAGTGATGATTTCATGAATTCTCAATTTATCGAGCAGGTTGAATTAGAAGCTGTCATTGACAGACATAAAGAAAACAAATCCGTTGTCATTCCTGTAATTCTTGATAATTGTCAATGGGATATTGATCTTAAAGTAAAGGACTACGAATTTAATCTCAATGAATTACAGGTATTGCCAGAGGAGGGAAGGCCTATAGCAGATTGGAATTCGACTGATCAAGCATATAACAATGTTGTGGCAGGCATAAAAAAAGCAACTACGCCAATTGTTGATACTCTTCATAAGGAGGAGTCCGAAAAGGATGTAGAAATGAAAGAAGCGGATGTCAAAGATGAAGACCAGATAAAGATAAGTCTTACAGAAGAAACAGAGGCCAATAAATTGGATGATGAAGGGCCAAGTAATAAGGAAGAACTAATTATCGAGGAGGAAGAGCATAGACTATGGGAAGAAGCTGAAGCCAAAAGAAGAGCAGAAGTGGCAAAACGAATCCGGGAACAAGCAGAGGCATCGGCCAAGCGAAGAGAAGAGGAGGATAGGTTATGGGAAGAAGCTTTGGCCAAAAGAAGAGTCGAGAAGAATAAAAGGATCAGGGAAGCAGCAGCATCGGTTTATCCTGTGGTTGAAGAGAATAGACTTATGGAAGAAGCCGAAGCTAAAAAAAGGGCCGAGAAGGAAAAAAGGATTAGGGAAGAAGCTGAATCAAAAAGAAGAGCAGAAAAGGAGAAGAAGATTAGAGAAGAAGCAGAGGCGGATAGAAGAGCCGAGGAGAAGAAAAAAAGTAAGAAAGAAGAAGATTCCAAGAGAAATGCAGAGGAAGCATCAGAAGCGGTATCTATTCTAAGAGCCGAACAAGCGAAAAGCCGTAATGAAGAAGTAGCGGACAAACATTATACCGAAACATCGAATCTAAGAAATCAAGCCATTGATGCCAATAGTAATGTAAAATCAACGTCAAGTGAAAAAAAGGGCAGCATTAATAAAAAAATACTAATTGGAGCCTTGGTAGCCCTACTTGCGATTGTTGCCATATGGACTTTTTCAAAATTTGATTCAGGTACTGAAGAAGAAGCCCTCCCTTTGCTGAAAGAAGAGATAACTGATGTGGAGGCTAGCGATGCAACGGAAACAACTAAAATAGATACGCCAAAAGCCACTACAACTTCTTCAAAGCTGGAGGTGGGTGATACCTATGACGGAGGCGTTGTTTTTACTCTCGATCAAGATGGCAAATTGGGCAAAATAGCACACGCTCAAGACGCTGGACCCATGCCATGGCAAGATGCTGTTAAAATTCATGAGCAGTTAGGGGACGGATGGAGATTACCAACTTACGATGAATTAGAAAAAATGTACCAGACTATTGGACAGGGTGCAACGAATAGCGGTCAATTTGCCGATGAACTGTATTGGAGTGCCACTGCCTTTGATGAATACCAGGCACGGCTTTTAAGATTTCGAGATGGTAACACATCGTATCATTACAATAGAAATGTGGAACATCGGAAATTTCGAGTTAGGGCTGTTCGGGATTTTAGCCGATAACTGGCAAGAACATCTAGCTTTGTAAAGCCTATCGGTACGTACGCATGAAATTCGAATTACAAATTAAGAGGTTTGAGATACGCACCTTATCCTTACTACTTTTAGCCCCGTTCCGCTGTAAACTAAGATAATATATCTGAATGACACCCTAGATGATTAGTGTATCCAAGTTATGAAGTACATTATATTTTAAAAGTACACATTAGATAGAGCCACAGATGTGATCTTAGTTGGTCTTT
>CAYTSL010000278.1:0-3045 GCA_964440415.1 uncultured Flavobacteriaceae bacterium | reverse complement strand
AACACCAAACTCCAGAATCGCTTTTCATACAACCACCAACCAAATTTAAATTGAACATCTACAATAAAAAATTTAGAAACAATACTACCTAAGGCAGTTACAGTTATGATCGTAGTCATAAGATATAGCCATATTTTAAACGCTATACTCAGCCCTAATGAAATCTTTTTAGACACATATTTCTCAAATAAAAAATCTACTAGAGCGTACAATACGCCCAAACCAATGCCAATAAATGTCAGTACAACAAGCGGCCGCATAAAAATCACCCCTCTTTCAAAACCTTTGTTAATTGTTACCCCAATTTCTTGATCTATTCCAAAATAACGAAACATGACATAACAAAATAGGGCAGTGGTCCAGAAAGCAACAGATTGGGCAAGAGATTTTAAAAAGTGTGATAAATTTTGATTCATGAATGGTAGTTTCAATTTTGTTTCACTAATGACATACACCAATTTTATCAATTTCCATGTAAACATCGTTTCTGCCAGACCATAACCAATACCTATGTTAACAGGAGTTTGCTTGGTCCAGCCCTAGCCAATTGTGACAACATACCCCAAGCATACCTAGTCACTTTATAATTAATTGTATATAAAAAATTTAGACTTACTTAATCGTATAGCCTTTTCCTTCCATACACACCATAAAGGCTTTTTTATAGTCAGCGTTCAGTTCTTTACTTTCATTTGACGCAGCTTGGTTATTAGCTGATTGCTGATTAGCATCTCCAGCTTTTTTTGCTCTTCTGCCTCTTACACCTCCAGCAATAGCACCTATAGCAGCTCCTTTTCCCGTATCACCAGCTATTGCGCCAATGGCAGCACCACCGGCGGCACCACGCGCAGCTCCTCTAACAGCGCTTCCGTCATTGGACGTGTCAACCTTGGCAGCTGTAACTACAGTTGGATTTAATGGATCATATCCTGTTTGCTGAATGGCCCACTTATAACAAGCAGATTCGTCAGCATCTTGTGTTGCTTGATCTTGGTCATTATTGGGAAATACATACATGCCTAAGCTTTTAGAAAGACTTTGTGCATTAATTTGCTGAAAACCAGCAGATAAAAATATCACGAGTATTATTAAATTTATTTTTTTCATTTTTAAGATTTATTTGTTATTAATAAATATATTTTAGTTAAGATCTGCAGCCTCTAATTGTTCATAAACATCAGCTTCGTTATAAAAAGAATAGCTCTTTATTATTTTGTTATTCTTAATTTGATAAATGGTATTTGCCCATATCGTGGCGCTGCTTTCACTTCCTTTATATACAATTTTTAATTGAGCCCAATTAGAAACCCATTCTCCTTCATTCTCGCCAGAATCTATAATTACAACCGCATTTCGTGACTTTTCATATTTAATACTTTCATATAGAAATTCTACATTTTGTTTCCAATTTTCAACGGCTAAGTTTTTCGTAATAGAATCATTTATAGAGGGTCCATAACCCATATAGTTATCGTCCAAAACAGCCTCCATTGTTTCATAATCCAAATTTTCTACAGATTGAACATATTTTTCAATCAATTCTAAATTCTGTTTAGAATTTTCTGGACCGTTTGTGCATCCAATCAAGATTGCGGAAACAGCGATCATTACTGTAATAAGTTTTTTCATAATTTTTATTTTTTTATTTTAAATTGTTCCAAGTTAATTTTTTATTAAGTTGTCTTTGAATTTATAATTATTCGATATATTATTTTATTTGTTAGCGATCAATTATTTAGTTAATCATCCAATTCCCCAATAAAAGGAATGCCCTGCATAATTTCAACACGAACAGCAGCGAGGATATAAGTTTCCAGTTGTAGGAATTGCGCTGCGGCCTTGGATCCTGATCCTTTTTTGATCTTTTTATAATACTTATTGACCAGTTTATCCAAACTCGATTTCTGCTTTATCATAGCCGTCATGATTTCATCAGTTTTTTCTGGTGTGAGCTTGTCATAGTTATCTGCATAATCCTTGATTAGGTATATCCTTTTTTTACCGAGTGCCTTTCTGGCGGTTTCATACTCATCATAAACCGCCCAGAAACTAACTTTAGCGTCTCCCTCCAGATCAATAAAAGATTGAAACATGGCCTTTTTTTCCATCCCAAAAACCGACTGGATTAGTTCTATTTCCTCTTGGTTGGATTGCGCTTGTATTGTTGTTGGTGCAATAAATATGGCGCATAATAAAATTATTAGCTTTTTCATGTTGTTTGATTTTGTTGTTATTTTTTTGTTTATCATAATTCAAGTCTTACTTATAGTTTGATTTTTAGTTTAAGTATTAAAAATAGCACTTAATTTCAACGCTATGAAGTCTACTTTAATTTATTACATTAGAATCTAATCAATAAAGATACTAACTGTGTCTATAGAAACCTATAACACCTTTGTCGTATAGGAGACTAAAATAAGCGTTTTTCACCAACTTATAATTTTTTTGTCTTTTCGTACAACCCATTTGGACGCTTTACCTTTTGCTACATTATTTTATCTGCTCAAGACGTTTCGCGGTCCAGATTTCCCCCAGACGTTCCATAGCACCTAAAACCCAGCCAAAACTCGCTTTCGGTAGCCTGTATCCATTTGGCTTCATAGCCCTTAGAAGCATCAGGCCAAAGAACTCATCTAGGGAGCCGTCATCGTTGAGCTCATCACATTTCTCATTTAAAATTTATTTTATAATAAATGACCCATAACTCTAAAGATTATTTTACTCAAACTCTGGGTTTAATAAAAATACTACTAAATATCATTAATGACAATACGACCATAGAGGTATACCGTAAAATTCATAAGCCTGACACAACAAAACACGTATACCAATTAGCATTCATTTTTTTTACTCAGTAGCACAAGCTTCTATTTTCGCTTCTACTATTGGGGCATGTTGCTTGAACCATCTGGCTGCTATTGCAGCAAAGATTAACTGCAAAGGAATGGCCAGAACTACCATAACTATTGCTCTCTCATCAATTGCAGCAACGGCAAATAAAGGTGCCAACGCTGCTCCAAGATTTCTAGTTATCATACCTAGGGT
>CAYTSL010000277.1:0-3049 GCA_964440415.1 uncultured Flavobacteriaceae bacterium | reverse complement strand
ATAATTAGAAAGTTATATAATTAATTGAAAAAAACAGCCCACATAACCTACATTACCACAATGGTAATAGTCATTGTATTGACTACTTCCTATTTGATTTATACAGGTTATACTTATTACAATACAGCATTAGAAGAACGATTTTATCATCCACACCATAATTGGTTTAAACCAAGTGGAGCTTATGGTCATGGATTAGGTATAGTTGGTACGCTTATGATCTTTTTTGGAGTAACCGTTTATATTTTAAGAAAACGCTACAACTTTCTTTCCAAACAAATCAGGTTGAAGTACTTATTAGAGTTTCATATTTTTTTATGTACGCTTGGACCAATTCTGGTTCTTTTTCACACTGCTTTTAAATTCGGAGGTATTGTATCCATAGCCTTTTGGAGTATGGTAGCCGTAGTTTTAAGTGGTGTTATTGGTAGATTTATTTACATACAAATACCTAGAACTATCGAAGGTAAGGAGTTAACCCTAAATGAAGTTAAAAACTTAAAAGCTGACTTATCTAATGTTTTAAATGAAAACTTTGATATTGACGAACCAACAGTTCAACTCATTGTAAGTTATACCAATGAAGAAAATGCGTCGTTTAAGAACATCAGAGGATTAAGCAAATTATTAAAACATAGAAACTTTCCAAAAGAAGACAGAACATATATTTTAAAATTAGTAAAAGATGAAGTGTCACTTTCTGGAAAAATTGCAAGGTTACAAACCATGCAAAAGCTTTTTAAATATTGGCATGTAGCACATTTACCTTTTGCTTTAATCATGCTAATTATCGTAATCATTCACGTAGCTATTACACTGGCTTTTGGATATAAATGGATTTTTTAATGAACGAAGTACTTATTGAACAATTAATAGTTTATGGCACTGTATTTTTACTTTGTGCAATTACTATTTTTTTCTATCTGAGAAAGAAAAATGTAAAATCTAAAGTCATAGAAAAGAAAGTGGAAAATGCAAAAGAAGAAGGTCTTTTCGAACCTGTTTCTTTACATCCTCATATTGATCTGAATACTTGTATTGGTAGTGCAGCTTGCATTGCTGATTGCCCAGAAAAAGATATTCTGGGAATTGTTGATGGTGTTGCCACTGTAATAAACACTGCAAATTGTGTTGGTCATGGAGCTTGCTTCCATGCGTGTCCTGTTGAAGCTATTTCTCTCCGAATTGGTACAGAAACCAGAGGTATTGACTTACCACATGTAAGTGAATCTTTTGAAACTAATACCAAAGGTATTTACATCGCAGGAGAATTGGGTGGAATGGGACTAATTAAAAACAGCGTTGAGCAAGGTCAACAAGCCATTAATAGCATAGTCAATAGCAAAAAACCGAATCCACAAAATGTGATAGATGTGGTTATCATTGGAGCTGGACCAGCAGGAATTTCTGCCACTTTAGAAGCAAAAAAACATGGCTTAACAAGTGTGACTTTAGAACAGGATTCTCTAGGAGGAACGGTTTACACCTTTCCAAGAGCAAAAATTATCATGACTTCACCAATGGATTTACCGCTTTATGGCAAAGCGAAGCTATATGATACCTCAAAGGATGAATTACTCCAGCTCTGGAACAAAGTAATTAATGAACATGATATAAAAATCATTGAAAAAACCAAGGTAGAACAGATCATTCCTATCCAAAATGACACCTTCAAAATCATCACAAATACAAATGAAGAATATATCTGTAACAATGTACTCTTATCCATTGGCAGACGAGGAAGTCCGAGAAAATTGAACGTTCCAGGTGAAGAATCACAAAAAGTAGCTTACAGATTATTAGAACCCGAAAGAATTAAAAATAAAAAAGTTTTAGTAGTTGGTGGTGGGGATTCTGCTATTGAAACTGTTTTATTAGTAAAGGATGAAAATGAAGCGATACTTTCTTATAGAAAAGATCAATTTTCAAGATTAAAACCAAAAAATAAAGAGAAAATTAATCAAGCTATCGAAGATGGTAGCGTAAACGTCATTTTAAATTCCAATGTAATATCCATACATGATGACCATGTATTACTAAAAATTGATGATGAAACAAAACAAATAGATAACAATTTAGTGTACATTTTTGCTGGTGGAGAATTACCAACAAGCTTTTTACAAAAAGCAGGTGTAGAAGTAAAAAAACGTTTTGGATACACAATGAAAAGACACTAACTGTATGATTTGAGAAAAAGCCTAAAACATATACTTTTTATTTTTCCCCTATTTGTTTGTATTACTTATGGGCAGATATCTCCTGGTGATTTATCTGAAGCTCACAAAGAGTTAGAAGGCATGAGTAATTGTACACAATGCCACGAATTAGGCGAAAAAGTAATCAATACAAAGTGTTTGGATTGTCATGATGATATTCAAGCTTTAATTAATGATAATAAAGGATATCACGCTAATCCAAAAATTGTTAAACAAGATTGTTTTGAATGTCATAGTGATCATCACGGACGAAAATTTGATATGGTAAGATTTGATCAGGATAATTTCAATCACAACCTTACTGGTTACGAGCTAGAAGGACAACACGATGTAATTGATTGTAAAGAATGCCACATGCCTGATAATATTCAGAATAGCGAAATTAGAAAAAGCCAAAACACATTTCTTGGTTTAGATCAGGATTGTTTGTCGTGTCATGACGATTATCATCAGCAAACTTTAGTAACCGATTGTAGATCGTGTCATGGAATGGATTCTTTTGAACCTGCCGTTAATTTTGATCATGATGATACCGAATATCCCTTAAGCGGAGAACACGCTAAAGTAGATTGTATTGAATGTCATCAAAAAACTACCAGAAATGGTTTAGAATTCCAAGAATTCACAGATATAGCGTTTACTGATTGTAATTCTTGTCACGACGATCCTCATAGTGATAAACTACCTGGAGATTGTAAATCATGTCATACAGAAACCTCATTTGATCTGTTTAATGGTCAAGGGAAATTCAACCATAATACTACTCAATTCACTTTAAAAGGAAAACACAAAGTCGTGGATTGTTTTGAATGTCATAAAGAAACTGACAATCC
>CAYTSL010000276.1:0-3051 GCA_964440415.1 uncultured Flavobacteriaceae bacterium | reverse complement strand
TCTTTTGGACTTAACGTTGACTCTGTAGCGGCGAAACATGAGGTCGCTACGACTAGACTCATTAGAACTGTTGAATGGATAATTTTCATTTTTCTCTTTCGGTTATTATTGATCTAAAATTTTCACTTTACGGGCGTGACTTTCGGGAAGGTCCATGTCCCTTCGAGTATTTCCTGCTTCATTCTTCCAATCCTTGGAATTCAGCGAGTGGGTTCCGTTGTTATTTCATGCGTTTCGCCTGAGGCGCCTTCCAGGTTTTCATCTTTTCAAGATCCGGCGCGTAGATGCGCATGACGACGTCAAGGTCCTCGTCTTCGCGAATGGTTGGAATCCAGTTTTCCTCTGGTACACCTTCGGGTTTCTCGGCGGCGATGTGAATCTCGATGCCGCCGTTTTCACCCAGCTTGAAACCACCGTTTTCGCCGATGCTGTATTTTTTTCGATCATTCGGAATGAAGAAGCCGTTGGTGGAGTCGTAGAGTGTTACCGACCAGAATGCTTTGGCCGGTGGCATCTCGTCTTTTGACATCCGAATCACATAGTCGTGCTGGGCGTTCATTTGCGAGTCGTCGTCCGTGCCGATTCCGGGGTATACGGCTTGGTCGGCGGGAAGGCCGATGGGGCCGTAGGCGGATTGAAGCAACATGGCTTCTGGAGTTATTTCCCCTTTAGGCTTAAATAGGTCGTTCATGTAGGGATTGCCTTCCGGGTTGGTCCAGATCGCCAACGATTCTTGGTGAATTTTTTGTCTGGCGGCTTCGAGCTTTTTCCCGTCGATGGACCCGACTAGTGCCGGGTCGTAGACTTTTCCGGGTTCAACGCCAAACGGTTTCAATGCCGCCAATGCGGCCTGATCCATCTCGTTCGCAGGATCAAACGTGGTGTGGTTGAAGACGAACTGCATCACTTCGAGGAAGTTGGTTTCAAAAATATCCGCGTCGCTGCCAAAGTCCGGGAAATCGGGGGCGTCAACGGCTTTCGCTAGTTTGCCTTGGTATTCCGCGAGCGTCTGGACCTTCACCTCTTGCATGGCCACCAGATTGGTCTTCATGCGTTCTGGTTCCGCAGCATGAGGCATTACGCGCAAGAAGGCGAAGGCAAAGTCGCCGGACATTTCGATAATTTGGTCGATCCCCTCGATCGGTTGGCCGGAGTAGCCTTTGGTGCGTGCCGTGTAGAAGAGGATTTTTGTGGGCTTCTTGAAATCGCCGCGCGTGGTGGTCAGCGGAACGCCGCAATAGTGGTCGTATGCGGAGGTCTCGAGGCAGACGAACTTGGAGTCGAACGCGGGGTAGTGGATCACCACGGCATCGTTGCGCAGGTCCAGCGAAGAGCTTACGTAGAGCGTGTCGTTGTTCGGCCTTGCGATCATCTTGACGGTGTGGTCCGCCAGCCCTTTCATCGCGAAGGTTCCGTTCCAACCCGTCTTGAACGGGCTTTCCTGCATCGCGCTCTTGTTGATCATGTTGTACATCGCGACGTATGGGTAGGATCGCCTCACAATGTTGTCAGCCGTTTCGTTTACTTGAGAGAAGCCATTATTGACGCAACCAATCAGCAATGAAAGTGCGAGTAGGCCGAGGATTTCTGCTGTTTTTTTGTGGTTCATTTTCTTCTCCATTTTTTGTTTAATCCAATCCTGTCGGGGCGACTTCCTCGAGCACCGGCGCGCTCCATTTTCCTTCGAGCGCCTCGGCTTCCGGGCCATAGAGGCGGAGGACCATATAGAATGGGCCGTCGGGGGCGGGTAACCAGTTTGGCTCCATATCCTTGCCGGGGGAATCCTTGGAAATATGCAGGATGAGCGAGCCATCTTCTTCCATTTTGAACTGATCCATCAGGGAGGAGTTTAGTAGGTAGCGATCCTGCGGATTCTCAATAAACAGCTGGGTTTTTCCGTCATACATGGTGAGCGACCAGAAAAACTTTACCGGTGGCAATTGGCCTTTTTTGAAGGTCAGGGTGTATCGGTTGGTCGAGGCATTGAATGGGTTCCCCTCTGAATCGGCGAGGTAGGCGGGATAGATCGCTTCCTCGGCGGAGTTGCCGTAGAGTCCGATGTGTGCCGCACTCGAACGGAGCATATCCGGTTTTTTTAGGCCGAAGTTTTCCTTGGCATTTTTAAGAAGGAATTCCCGCGTGCCAAAGATTTTGCCGCTCATCAGAGGGTCGTCGGAATTTTCCGCGAGGAAGCGTTCGATATCGGCGAAGCCTTCCTTTACCCCGCCCTTCAACGCGTTCTGAATTTCTGGGGGCAGCGTTGAAAAATCGAATGTGTTTCCGGCTCCGATGCCGAGGCGAGCCAACCCGTCCCAAAGTGGCTTTTCGCCATCACCCGGTTTTCCGAGCAGGGATATAACGAAGTCGAGATAGCCGAAAAAATGTTCGTCGAATTGCGAGCCTTCGACCCATTTAGGGAAGTCGGGGGTCGGCTTTGCTTCCGGAGCGTCAAGCCCCAGAAAGGCGCTGAGCGGTTGCAGTCCGTAGCTGCCCTGGATCTCTTTAACCTTTGGCAGGTCGTTGGATCCGAAAAGCTGGGTTCGTGTGACGTTGAAAACGAAGTCCGTTTCGCTTCGAATAACCTCCGTGATACCCTCTGGTTTCCCCCCGTCCCATTCGGGGCCGGCGATGAGATATTTTCCAGCCCCGTTGCCGGTTGCGAGCGTGCCCACGTAGGCATAGTTGTGGGTGTAGAGGTCGATGAGCTGGAAATGGTAGAAGCGTTCCTTCTCCATTTCGGGTATTTCAAGCACCATGGGTTCGGTGCGGAGGTCCATCCAGAACATGCAGTAGGGTGTGTCGGCATTCGGGGTGACAATGGCTTTGTCGTCCGGCGTGAACAGGCGAGCCTCGCATGAGCTTTTATTGAACGGACCCTTGTATTCCGGGTTTTCCTTGTCGATCACATAGTTGTACAGCGTCTTGTAGTTCATCACCATCGGGAAGCCGTAGATGTAGGCCTCCTTGGCTATGGCTTGAGCCTCTTTTGGAGTTAATGTTGACTCGTTCGAACTTGATGCTGACTCTTTAGTGCAAGCTGAAGTCACTACG
>CAYTSL010000275.1:0-3057 GCA_964440415.1 uncultured Flavobacteriaceae bacterium | reverse complement strand
GACTATTGTTAAACTCTATGTTGCCATCGTTCACAACCTCGACAAAGAATGCTTGACCTACAGGAATAAACTTTGTTGGGGTTTTAATTCCTCTATTGTCAGTATTGGTAGGATCGGATATTACGATGTCGGGATGCTGATAGGCTCGGACGGTTTCAGTCAGGTTGATATATCCATATCCACCTTCGTATGCATTCAGATAATGAGAGGTTCCTGCCCATTGTTCCCATAATAAAATGGTACCTTGAATAATTGGATTGGCAGAACCATTATCAAAATCGATATTGTCTTTAATAAAGGTATCTGTATCGAGTGCTGAAGGATACGGATTCCCAATAAGGGAGGTTGTAAAACTGACATTTTGAACACTCTCTCCAACACCGGATTCATCACCATCCAAGTCATCGCCCCAGACTAGAATAGTACCATTGTTTGGTTTGCCTTCAAAGATATATTGTTGTTCTGTACCAGCATTTCCTGTTCCTTTTTGGGTATAGCCAATTCCAGGCTCAATTGCAGAACTTTCTGTAAGTTGATTCCAGTTATAATAGGTAATGCCATTCTGGAAACTGTATATCCATTCGGTGCTGATCTTACCAACCTCATCAAAAGCCGAAGTAAAGGAAATATCTGTATCTGCACCATCTTTTATCATATCCAAATCAAACGGTGTATTATTTGCATTGTTTGTTGGGCCATTATTATCTGTCAAAGTTGTTGCTGCTAAACTACCAACAGGTGAACTCCAGTAATTGTACCAGAATTTATTGGCATTTCCTTCTTGTCTTCTTAATATTTTACCAGCAGCAGAGGTGACCAAATCGCTATTTTCACCTTGTATCAGTTGAGAATCATCGGCTAAATCGAGTGTCCCATCTATTTGTAGGTACCAGTTGTTTTTAATCTCAATGTCACCAATAGTAGTCAATGTTTTTCCAGAATCAATGATCATTCCTAAAGCTTCTCTTTCTTTGGTAGTTGATATATTATCATGAATTTCTACAATGCTCCAAGGCTCAGTAGATAGAGCCAAAACTACAGCGGCAGCATCTAAATCTTCAATATCCCATACATCACCATGTAACCACGTTGCTTCCGTTGACCAATCTCCATCCTGGACAGTTTCAAAAGGCAGGGGAGCAGTTTGAGGTTGCATTGTGGTCATGTTAGACAGAATTAATGAATTAGAATTTCCAGATACATCGGGAACACGATTGCTTTTAACGTCACTCATTTTATAATAAGTATTCAATGATGACCAATCTATTGTTGCATCGGTAATACCATCTTTAATGTTTTGAGGAATTGTACTTCCATAAACATTTCCACTGTTTTCCTGGATCTCTTGGTAAACCATGCGTCTCACCTGATCCTCTGTTAAATAAGAATCAAGAACGCGTACTTCATCTATCCATCCTTCGAAATTATCATAAGTTGAAGAACCATTAATTATGCCTATCCTGAACGGATTTGAGGTTGTATTAACAGCTCCAGGTATAGTGCCTGTGCCTCCAGCAAAACCATTTTTGTAAACTCTAAAAGTAGTGTTAGTTCCATCGAAACTTGCTGTTACCGTTATATTGACCCAACTATCTGGCTTGAATGCCCAACCAGATGAAAGACCAGAAATTCCTGTATAGAATTTGCCTGTAATTGTTTCAAAATCAGGACCTGATGCCGAATTACCTAAAAATATTTCAAAAACACCTTTTTGTCCCATAACAAACACATTTTCTCCTGAATTAATTGCAGGGCCTTCATATTTAATCCATGCGGAAATAGTAAAGTCCGAATATCCATCTATAGGCGAATTCTGCATTTCAGCATAATCATCTATACCGTCAAAATCTAAAGCTCCATTGGAATAGTAAACATCCATAATATCTCTGTAATCCAAATCGCCTCCTGAAGCCAGATCACTATCTGCATCAGGTAGAATTGAAGCTGAAGGATCGTCTATCTCATCATTAACATCGTAATCATTCAAGTTTCCTCCTTCAAAATTATTATCTAATCCATCAGAATCTGAATCTGTACCTAAAATAGAATTAGCCATCCCATTTTCCTGAATATCTGGTGTCCCGTCATTATCTGAATCTGAATCTAGATAATCTACTTGATCTATACCATCTGTGTTTTCAGGCGTCAAACCAGTCCCATAATTATCCCATAGTCCTATATAAGATCCAGAAGTATTTACTGTACCACTAGGAGCTGAATATCCTGATGTTGATTGAGCCTCTATATTGTCTGGAATACCATCATTATCACTGTCTAAATCTATATGATTGGCAATCCCATCGGTATCTGTATCTATTGGGAGACTTTTTAACCATATGCCAAATGTGACACCTTGCCTCCAATCTACCGCAGGTTTGGTTTTTATTTCTACACTAATAAACTCTGCGCTTTTACTTCTGTAAACATAAAACCCATTACTAGAATTTGTGGGGTCACCGATTTGATTAACTTGATTACCTAAAATTGTAGTTGAGGTTAATCCTGTAGGAATATTTTCAATAGCTTCCCAATTCATCCCAGTAGTGTGAAGGTTTAATTCTTCCTCTAGTTCATCGGTACTTTCTGCATCTGATACAATGACATCAGGTAAAAAAGAAATACCACTATTTTCTCCAGTAAATTGAATCGTAAAATTAATACTAACGCCTCCATCTGGAGTTCCAGCGGGATGAACATAAAAAGCTTCATTTGTACCTGGAGTATCGTAATAAGTCTTTAAAAAAGCGCCTCCATAAGTAACCATGTCATATGGTATATAATCAGTAGTTGCTCCACCAGTAGCAGTAGCAGCAGTAATAGTTCCGGTTATTAACGAACCATCTGGCATTGTAAAGATTTTTGAATCACCAATATTTATACCATTTGTAAAATCACCATCCCAATTTAACCAATAAATATTTTCGCGATAGGTTCCTAACAAACCCGTATTGGAATTACCTAAAGCAATTCCAGAATAATCCATTTCATCTTCGTCTAAAATACCATCATTGTCGTCATCTAAATCACAGATATCAGATATCCCGTCTGAGTCTGAAT
>CAYTSL010000274.1:0-3059 GCA_964440415.1 uncultured Flavobacteriaceae bacterium | reverse complement strand
AAAAAAAATTCTATTCATAAGACAACCCATATCCAAAAGGATACAATGGGTCTTTAGAGTCATAAGGAACATCTTCCAGCTGGTTTAAAACCGCTTCCCAGCTTGATGGTAACTCGAATGGTAATTTTGCTGTTGGACTTATAGTTCCAAATAAAATATCTGCCAATACTTCATCTGAAGTTCCAAATTCCACAAACAACCCTTTGCAAGCTTCATTTAATTCAGTAAGAATCGCTGGTCGCTCTAAATTAGCAACCACAACAGTTGGCTTTCTATTGATCAATTCCAACATTTGGGCTTTCTCTTCGTCAGAATAATACAGTCGTCCCTGATGGAAAAATCGCTCTAACAAAAATTCACTTCTTGGGTCAAACGGAGTTTTAATACGCAGGATAATAACGTCTGCTTCTTCTGCGGTTTCAACCACATTAGCATAGCCTTCCAAAGCTTTTGTATTGGTCACGCCACTTGTAAAAACTTTAATATCCTGTTTTAAAGGCAACAAATTATCATTCTTAAGAAGTACAGTCGATTTCCCTTGTGCTATTTTGCCTTTATTTCTAAATTCATCTGTTCCCGCTATTTGTCCAGCTTTATCAGCATCTACATACGGATCATCAAACAATCCCAATCTGAACTTATCTTTTAAAATTCGTCGTACCGATTCATTGATACGAGCTTCAGTGATCTCACCATTCTTAACTAATTCAACGATTAGCTCTGGTTTATCTTCACCACCAAACTGGTCACATCCAGCATCCAGAGCTTTTTTGGTTCGTTGCACAGGTGTAAGGTGCTCAACGCCCCAGGCTCGAGCTTCACCAACCTTACTGTCGGAAATAATATTCCAGTCTGTACAAACCACACCATTATAATTCAAAGAATCACGAAGTAATTCAGTAATAATCTCTTTGTTAAAAGCGAAGCCTACATTTTCATTAGTTTGGTCCATAGGAATTCCGTAATAAGGCATGATCTGAGCGGGATTTGCAGGAAAAGCGCCATCAATGAATGGTTTGACATGATAATCAAAATTATTTCCTGGATACACTTGTTCTTTACCATAAGGAAAATGCGGATCTTCACCATCTTTTTGTGGTCCGCCACCAGAAAAATGCTTGACCATACAAGCGACACTATTTTTATTCAATGAATCGCCTTGAAAACCTAAAATATATGCTTTGGTCATGACTGCAGATAAATTAGCATCCTCACCAAAGGTTCCGTTAATACGTCCCCAGCGAGGTTCAGTAGCAAGATCCGCCATAGGATGTAAAGCCAGTGTAATACCAATGGCTCTGTATTCCTGTCTTGCGATCTCACCAAATTCTCGCACCATAACCGTATCTCTAGATGCTGCTAAACCCAAAGAGGTTGGCCATTGTGAAAAAGCTGGTGTATATAAAGCTGCTCCGGGATTATCATCTGTTCCGTGACGAGGGTCTGTTGCTATGGTTATGGGAATTCCAAGGCGAGTTCTTTCCGCCAATTTTTGAACCTTGTTATTAAATGTTGCTAAAATATTAGCGTCATAGGAATTGATAATATTAAAACTGTTCATTTTTCGCTTTGCTATCATATCGGAGCTCATAGGCAATCCCATATTGATCATCATATCAATTGGACTGTTTGGCTTAAATGGTGTATCAAATGGATCACCATCAGGTTCCATACCTATCATAGTAATGAACATTGTCCCTGCCTTTTCTTCAATGGTCATCTGGGAAATGATATCATCCAATCTGTCATCTATATCAGCATTGACATTCTCATACACATCTAGTTTGTTGTTCTTATTCAAATCTCTAAAGGATTGACCATTTTCAATCAGTGCTGGAGCTTCTTCACCCAACAACTTGAGATTCTTATTCTTTTTTATGTATTGATTTGTAATTAAAATGGAAAGGACGATGATAACAAGGACTAAAAGACCACTAATGACTTTCAGCACCTTTTTGAAGATACCTTTTTTCACAATTAAATGATTTTAGTTAGCCCAATAAAGATAAGACTAAAAAGCTATTTGAGCAACATACAACGACTCATAGTTTCCTCATAGATTGCCTCGTATTGTGGAACTATTTGATGCAGATCGAATTTTTGAGCTTCCTTTCTGGCATTAGCTTTAAATTTGTTTAATCGTGTTTCATCACTTAAAATATGGATAGCATTTTTGCTCATATCCTCAATATCCCCGACATTACTTAAAAATCCTGAAACTCCTTGAATATTGACCTCTGGTAATCCACCAGAATTTGTAGAAATAACTGGAACGCCGGAAGCCATAGCTTCTAAAGCTGACAATCCAAAACTTTCTGTTTCAGATGGCAACATAAACAAATCAGAATAGCATAGAATTCTATCAATCTCATAACTGTTACCTAAGAATACAACCTTGTCTTGTAACCCTAATTTTTTAACTAATTTTTTGGCATCCTTTTTTTCGGGACCTTCACCTATCATCATAAGTTTAGAAGGAATCTCTTTTTGAATGTTATTAAAAACCTTAATGATATCTGGTATACGTTTAACAGGTCTAAAATTACTTATATGCGATATGATCTTTTCATGGTCTTCTGCCAAAAGGCTTCGTTGGCAATCTATAAAATCATGATTATGCTTCTCTAAATCGATAAAATTAGTAACAACTTTTATCTCTTTTTTAATATCAAATAATCGCAATGTATCACGCTTTAAACTTTCTGAGACACAAGTAACCGCATCAGATTGATTAATGCTAAAGGTTACGGCAGGTTTGTAAAATGGTTGACTACCTACTAAAGTAATATCAGTACCATGAAGTGTAGTCACAATAGGAATATAAATGCCTTCTTCCAGTAACATTTTTTTAGCCATATAAGCTGCATAAGCATGAGGTATGGCGTAATGAACATGAAGAATCTCGATTTCATGAAGTTTAGCCATGTCAACCAGTTTACTGGACAAGGCTAGTTCATAAGGCTGATAATGGAATAGTGGATATTCAGCTACATTCACTTCATGAAAATGAACATTGTTACCTAATAATTCCAGACGTACAGGTTGCTTGTAAGTGATGA
>CAYTSL010000273.1:0-3060 GCA_964440415.1 uncultured Flavobacteriaceae bacterium | reverse complement strand
CAAATCAAAATGCTGGGATTAACAAGCCCATACATATTGATAGCAACAGAAAATATTCCAACCATACGAGGAGCTTCTCAAGCTTACGGATTGAGTTTTACTCCAGGAACTTGGGTAGAAAGTATCCAGATTACAAAAGGAGCTGGAAGTGTTGTAAATGGTTATGAAAGTATTTCCGGACAGATCAATGTGGAATTGCAAAAACCTACTTCAGACGAAAAATTGTTTGTCAACGTTTATGGAGCTGCCAACGGACGATTTGAATTGAATACACATGTTAATACTAAAGTTAGTGACAAGTGGAGTACAGGGTTGTTTTTACATGGTAATGTTCGTGACAAAAAATTTGATAAGAATAATGACTCTTTTCTGGATATGCCTTTAGCAAAACAATTCAATTTTATGAATCGTTGGCAGTATATAAATCAGGAAAAAGGATTTGTAAGCTTTCTAAATTTCAGATATTTAAATGATGCAAAACAAGCTGGTCAAATAGATTTTGAGCCTGAAAGAGATAAGTTAACAACGAACGCTTGGGGAAGCGAGATAGATACAAAGCGTATAGATGTATCTGCAAAATTGGGTTATGTAAATCCAGAGATTCCATACCAAAGTTTAGGTGTTCAGGTGGCATTTAGCAATCACGATCAGGAATCCTATTATGGTTTGAATGAATATGAGATCAAGCATAATAGTATATACGCAAATGCCATTTATAACTCTTTAATTGGTGATTCAAGGCATAAAATAAAAACAGGTTTGAGTTTTACTTTAGATGATTATGACGAAATGGTCAATTTGACAAATTATTCAAGAAAAGAAAATTCTATTGGAGCCTTTTTTGAATATGCTTATGATAATTTAGAGAGGTTAAACCTTACTGCGGGAATTCGTGTAGATAATCATAATCTTTTGGGAGTTTTTGTAACTCCAAGATTACATTTAAGATATACAACATGGGAGAAATCTGCTTTAAGAGCTTCTATAGGAAGAGGGAAACGGAGTGCTAATATTTTTGCCGAAAATCAAAACTTATTTGCAACTTCCAGAAGCATAAACATTTTAAGTACAGGCGGGAATATTTATGGGTTAGACCCAGAAATAGCTTGGAATTATGGTGTTTCCTTTTTACAGGGTTTTAATTTATTTGCTAGAAAAGCAGACCTAACTTTTGATTTTTACAGAACCGATTTTCAAAATCAAATAGTTGTAGACCTTGAAAATCCGCAGGAGATAAATTATTATAATCTGGAAGGCGATAGCTACGCAAACAGTTTACAGATTGAGTTTAATTACAATGTTTTTGAAAACTTTGATTTAAGAACCGCCTACAAGTATTATGATGTGAAAACTCAATACAACTCTGGTAAGCTGGAAAAAGAATTAACTCCAAAGCATCGTCTATTTGCAAATGCTTCGTACGAAACACATGCTAAAGAAAATGGAGCACATTGGAAGATGGATGCAACCTATAATTGGTTAGGTGAGCAACGTTTTTCATCAACGGCAAGTAGCCCATTGGAGTATCAATTACCAGAATACTCTCCTACTGTGGGCACTTTAAATGCACAAATTACCAAAGTGTTTTCTCCAAAATTTGAAGTATATTTAGGAGGTGAGAATGTCACCAATGTAAAACAGGATAATCCTATTGTAAGTGCAGATAATCCTTTCGGTCCGAATTTTGATACCACCTTTGTTTATGGCCCAATATTTGGAAGTATGTATTATGCTGGATTACGATTTAAAATAAAATAACCTGTCACCTCGAGCGCAGTCGAGAGGTCTTAAAAAAGGTCTTAACTGCTCTCGACCTGACAATAAGAACAACAATCATGAAAAAACTTTTAGCAGTAGCAATATTATTTATAGGATTCACATCTTTAGCACAAAATAAAAATGCACGAGCGTCTTTAGAAGTTGATGGCGTTTGCCTAATGTGTAAAGAGCGCATTGAAAAAGCTTCTATAAAAACGAAAGGAGTGAAATCTGCAGTTTGGAATGTGGAAACTCACGAATTGAAATTACTTTATGATGGGCGTAAAACCAACTTGCAAACAATTCAAGAAAACATTGTTGCGGTAGGTCATGATACGCAGGAATTAACAGCTACTGATGAAGCATATGCCAGTGTGCATCCTTGCTGTAAGTACCGTAATGAGGACGTGAAAGAAGAACATAAAGAATAAATCAAGCATAACGAATTAGGCAACCAAACATAAAAAGTGAATAACCTATGCCAAAAGTTCAATACAGAATTTATGTTATAGAATTGTCTATATGCGTATTTACAGTTTTATCTGAAGAAGAATAGCATGTTGTATATTTAAAAGAGCATGATGAAAGTCCTTATAATGTATTGCCAGATATAATAGAAACTAAATCTGGCAATTTTGTTACAAAAAATAAATTGTATCCTTTAATTTTTCAAAAGTAATTTTGAGCCTATAGATTTTTCATTCACATAAAATGAAATGATATAAGAACCACTTTTAAGTTTAGTTAAATCTATTAAAGATTGATTAATGTTTATTCTAGAGATAATTACTTCCTGACCAATTAAACTGTAAACTTTAACTTCAGAAATTTGAGTATTTGATTTAAAATTAATTATACCAGTTGTTGGGTTAGGGTATAATTTGAATGCAATATTATCAATATTATTAACACTTAAACTACTATCTGTAATCTCAATATTTTGAGTCGAACTATAATAGATACAAGTTCCAGTTTCATATGTTACTACATAATTTCCAGCAGTTGAAGTTGATGTGTCAATAATTCCTGAACTGGAATCTATCACTAATCCAGTTGTACTCGAAAAAGTTCCTCCTGAAACTCCGGATATTGAAGGAGTTGGATCTGCATCAGTCGTATCGTATATAGCAGCATCATAATTAAACACAGCAAAATCGTTGTAATGAATATCAATATAATTTAGAACCACATTTGCATAGTCTATAGCAAATGGCTCTAAAGTATTTGGATTAGAGTCATATGGAGAGCCTAAATCTCTTACACGTCTATTAACTTCAGTCATAATACCGTCAATATTTCCTC
>CAYTSL010000272.1:0-3065 GCA_964440415.1 uncultured Flavobacteriaceae bacterium | reverse complement strand
TTGCAATAGCCGGATAGATGTGTCCACCTGTTCCGCCTCCTGATAATATGATCTTATATATTTTAGATTTTTGATTCACCAATGTTTTCTTATAATTCTCTTTAAAATGAAATGGATTCCTGCCTTCGCAGGAATGACAAATCTTTATTAAATTGTTTCACTTAATATTTTCAACGGATTATCCTCTATGTTTTCCTTTTCTATTATTTCCTGGCGTTCTGCACTAACACTCAAAATAATTCCTAGTGCTAAACAAGTCATCCATATAGATGTACCACCACTGCTTATTAATGGCAAGTTCTGCCCAGTTACCGGAAATAATTCGACCGCCACCGACATATTGATCAATGCCTGAAATACAATGGGGATGCCAACACCAATTGCTAACAATTTTCCAAAAACTGACCCTGCCTTTTGGGCGACTATTACCGTTCTAAATAACAACCATAAGTATAGAATCATTAGTGAAAGTCCTCCAATCAATCCGTATTCTTCAATGATAATAGCATAAATAAAATCTGATGAAGACTGTGGTAAAAAATTCTTTTGAATACTTTTGCCCGGACCTACTCCTCTTACTCCTCCTGTGGCTATTGCAATTTTTGCTTTTTCTATTTGATAGTCTGCTTCTGTATCCTCTCCATTCATGAAATTTTCAACTCGACTCATCCAAGTATCTATTCTATTTGGCATCACCTCTGGAAATGATTTAGCTACTAAAACAAATAATGTTAAACCAACAAGACCTACTCCAATAATAGCTCCTAAATACTTAAGTGGATAACCTCCTAAAAAGGCTAGTAAAATAACCATCGCAAAAATTATTGCCGCTGTTGAAAAATTTGCAGGGAGTATTAAGATCAATATCAAGAATACTGGTGTCCATAAGGGCAAAATAGTTTCCTTAAATAAAACTTGCTTGTCTTTTATTTTGGAAAGATATCTCGCTACATAAACCATTAATACTACGGAAGCGAATGTTGATGTTTGAAATGACATTCCAACAAATGGAATCTGAATCCATCTGCTAGCATTCGCTCCTTCAATTGTTGTTCCCTGTAAAATGGTAACTACTAATAGAACAAGAACTATAGGAATCATGATCATGGATAAGCCTCTAAAATATCTGTATGGAATTTTATGTACACCATACATAATAGCAAATCCAAGAAATAAATGCATAAAGTGTTTTACAAAGAATCCAGATGTGTTTCCGTCGCCACTTATATATGCCAAATTACTAGCTGCGCTGTAAACAGGGAGAAACGAGAATATAGCCAATAAGGCAGCTATAGCCCAAATTAAACGATCTCCTTTTATATTCTTGAATACAGTTTGCATATTATTTTGTCATTCTAATTTTATAAAATCTTCTTTTGAGATGCTTCGACAAGCTCAGCATGACAATAAGTTTATTTTATAGATTTCTTACAGCCGCTTTAAATTGTCTTCCACGGTCCTCATAGTTTTCAAACAAATCGAAACTTGCACAAGCGGGTGATAACAAAACATTGTCGCCTGATTCAGCAATTTTATAAGCTATTTTTACAGCCTCGCTCATAAATTGAGTTTCCACCATAATATCTACCATGTTACCAAAGGATCTGAATAGTTTTTCATTATCAATTCCCAGACAAATAATGGCTTTTACTTTTTCATTAATAAAAGGATATAATTCTTCATAGTCATTGCCCTTATCCTCTCCACCAACGATCCAAACTGTAGGAGCCTCCATAGTTTGCAACGCATAATAGGTTGCATTTACATTGGTTGCTTTAGAATCATTAATATATTCCACTTTATTAATCTTAAGTACATTTTCCAAACGATGCTCAACGCCTTGAAAATTTTCTAAACTCTCTCGAATTGTTTGCTTTCTAATTTTTAATAAATGAGCAACTGTCGAGGCAGCCATTGCATTTTTGATATTGTGATTTCCTTCTAAAGCTAAATTTGCGGTTGGCATAGTTATTTGTTTATTATCAATTGTTATTATTATCTTATTTTTATTTAAATAGGCTCCATTTTCAACGACTTTGCTCAATGAAAATGGCAATAATGTCGATTGAATGGTATTGTCTTTCATCCATTTATCAATTACCTCATCGTCGGCATCATAAATGAAATAATCCTGTTTGGTTTGATTTTTTACGATTTGGAATTTGGAATTGATATAATTCTGAAAATTGTAATCGTATCGGTCCAAATGATCTGGAGTAATATTGGTTAGAACAGCTATGTGTGGATTAAAATTAATCACTCCATCTAGTTGAAAACTGCTTATTTCCAGCACGTAATATGGATAATCCTTTTCTAAAACTTGCTTTGCGAAACTATCTCCAATATTGCCGGCTAATCCAACCTCTAAATCATTCTTTAATAAATGATGCGTTAGTGTTGCCGTTGTGGTCTTTCCATTACTTCCTGTTATTCCTATTATGGTTGCTTCAGTAAATTGCGAAGCAAACTCTATTTCAGAAATAACGGGAATTCCTTTACTTCTCACTTTTTGAGTGATCGATACAGTATCAGGTATTCCAGGGCTTTTCATGACTAAGTCAGCATTCAGAATTTTAGATTCCGTATGTTGTCCCTCTTCCCATTCAATCTCATTATGTATAAGAACGTTTTTATATTTTTCTTTAATTGTTCCTTTATCAGAAACAAATACTTCATAACCTTTTGCCTTTCCCAAAAGCGCTGTCCCAACTCCACTTTCTCCACTTCCAAGAACAACCAGTCTTTTCATACTATCTCAATTTCAGGGTCACTATTGATAGTATTGCCAGAAAAATTCCAACAATCCAAAACCGTGTTACTATCTTACTTTCGTGATATCCTCCTTTTTGATAATGATGGTGTAGTGGTGACATTTTAAAAATGCGTCTGCCTTCACCAAATTTCTTTTTTGTGTATTTAAACCAACTCACCTGAAAAATCACAGATAAGGATTCGGCAAAAAAGATTCCACATAAAACAGGAATCAACAGTTCCTTGCGTACAGCAATAGCCATAACAGCTATAACACCACCAATTGTTAAACTACCTGTGTCACCCATAAATAC
>CAYTSL010000271.1:0-3096 GCA_964440415.1 uncultured Flavobacteriaceae bacterium | reverse complement strand
GGTGGTGGAATAAAAAACGTATTCAAAACAATAAACGAAGGAGGAAGAGATGGTAAAGGTATGATTTCTTGGAAGGCAACCTTAAAACCTCTTGAAATGGCTCAAGTAGCAAGTTATTTGCTTGAATTTGAAGGAACAACTCCTGCTAATCCTAAAGCTCCAGAAGGAGACATTTGGATAGATCCAGATAAACCAACTAATGAATCAACCCAACCTGAAACCAACGAAACTGTAACAGACAGTACTTCTGTGGTTATGAATTAATTTATTAAAATATTAGATATTGGAAACACCTTCAAACGAAACGTTTCGCGATTCGATAGGTACAATCAATAAAGAAGGTAAAAGGGCTTGGGTTTATCCTAAAAAACCAAGTGGGAAATTTTATAAAAACAGAAAGTTAGTAAGTTATTTCTTGCTAGCTTTCTTATTTGCTTCACCTTTTATTAAAGTTAATGGAAATCAATTTTTAATGTTCAACGTTCTAGAGAGACGTTTTAACATTTTTGGTTACCCGTTTTGGCCTCAAGACTTTCACTTGTTCGTAATTTCAATGATAATTGGTGTCATTTTTATTACACTTTTTACTGTAGTTTTTGGTAGAATTTTTTGTGGTTGGATCTGCCCACAAACCATATTCATGGAAATGGTATTCAGACGTGTAGAATTCTGGATAGATGGCGACCGTCCAAAACAAATGAAATTAGACAGACAGTCATGGAATGGAGAAAAGATTGGTAAACGAGCTTTAAAATGGACCATATTTCTCTTCATTTCCTTTTTAATATCCAATGTCTTTTTGGCATACTTAATAGGAAGCGATAAACTAATTAGATATTTTATAGATGGTCCTTCACAACATTTAGGCACTTTATTCCCATTGATAATTTTTACAGGAGTTTTCTTTTTTATTTTTAACTCATTTAGAGAACAAGTATGCATCATTGCTTGCCCATATGGACGTCTTCAAGGAGTATTGCTAGATACCAAATCGATAATTGTTGCCTATGATCATAAACGTGGAGAAGGCCAAAACGGAAGAAAAACGTGGCGTAAAAATGAGGATAGGAAAGAATTGGGATATGGTGATTGCATTGATTGTAAACAATGTGTTTTTGTGTGCCCTACAAATATTGACATTAGAAACGGAACACAAATGGAGTGCATAAACTGTACAGCTTGCATTGATGAGTGTGATGATATCATGGAAAAAGTCGGGTTACCAACAGGACTTATCAGGTATGCTAGTGAAGACAATATATCTAAAAATGAGTCTTTCAAATTTTCTCCAAGAATAATTGGTTATATTGTTGTATTGACCATTTTAATTAGTGTATTAGTAGGTATGCTGTTTTTGAGAAATGACGTTGAGGCAAGAATTTTAAGATTACCAGGACAATTATACGAGCATAAAGAAAATAACATTATAAGTAATGTTTATACCTATAAACTTGTGAATAAAACGACTGAAGAAATTGATAATGTTAGATTCAAGCTACTGTCGCATAAAGGAACTATTAGGTTAGTTTCAGGCGAAAGTTTTAAAGTCCCTGAACAAGGTTTGGCTGAAGGAACTGTGTTTATAGAAATTAATAACTCTGCATTATCAGGTGATAGAAATAATTTAGAGATTGCAGTCTATAGTGGTGACGAACTTATAGAAACGGCCAATGCAAACTTTTTAGGACCAAGAAGTTACAAATAAATATATATTACTATGAAAATTAATTGGGGAACAGGAATTGTAATTGCATTTGTAGCCTTTATTGCTTTTATCATGTATTTTGTTATTAATATGAACCTTAACAAAAAATATGTCCATGATTTGGTAACAGAAGATTATTATCAAGAAGAACTTTTACACCAAAATGAAATCGATAAGGTTGACAATGCTAAAGATTTGAAAGAAAACGTTAGTTGGAAAAAAACAGATGATGGCATTTTAATTTCATTTCCTAAAGATCTAGATTATAAAAACATAACAGGAAAAGTGTTCCTATATCGACCGTCTGATAAAAAGTTGGATTCAGAAATTTCTATTTCTTTGTCTAACAGTGATATGCTCATACCAAAAACTCGATTATTAGATGGTCGGTGGAACATAAAAGTCGATTGGAAATATGATGGCAAGTCATACTTGTTTAAAGAATCTATAGTTTACTAATTATATGCTTCTATCCGCACTAATATTAGGATTATTAGGTAGCTTCCATTGTATTGGAATGTGCGGACCCATAGCCTTTATGTTACCCGTAGAGCGTAAAAATAACTTTAAAAAAGTTGTACAAATCTCCATATATCACTTTGGCAGGTTACTAACCTACAGTTTGATTGGATTGGTTTTTGGTTTAGTTGGTAAAGGATTATATCTTTTTGGTATACAGCAGCAATTATCCATAGCCATTGGAGTAATTATGATAATAGCAGTAGTCATACCCTACCAGACGTTCAACAAATACAATTTCTCCAAACCAATTTACCGGTTTATCTCAAAAATAAAAACAGCTTTAGGCAAGGAGCTAAAGAAAAAATCACCAGATACTTTTTTGACCATCGGGTTTCTTAACGGATTTTTACCTTGTGGCCTAGTCTATATGGCAGTATTTGCGGCCATTGCATCGGGTGATGCTCTAAAAGGTAGTCTATATATGTTTGTTTTTGGTTTAGGTACAATTCCATTAATGACAACAGCCATATATTTCAGCAGGTTTTTGAGTAGCGTTGTAAGGAATAAAATACAAAAAGCAATTCCCGTATTCGTTGTTATAATTGGTCTGTTATTCGTTTTAAGAGGTTTAGGACTTGGAATACCTTATATTTCTCCTTCCCCTGTTTCAGATATGGCAACTAATAAAATGGAATGTATCGATCCCAAATAAAAAAGAGAACTGTTTAAAACAATTCTCTTTTTCATCAAATCAATTATTTTAACTTTTTACAACTATCAAATTTTAAATGTTATAACAGGTAAAGCAGAATGATTGGCTACATCCTCGCCAACACTACCTGTAAAGAAATGAGCAATTCCCGTTCTTCCGTGAGTTGGTATGGCTATTATATCTGCTCCAACTCTATTTGAGAAATTTATGATACCTC
>CAYTSL010000270.1:0-3106 GCA_964440415.1 uncultured Flavobacteriaceae bacterium | reverse complement strand
AATTAGTAAAGCTTTTTTATTATTCATCAAGATAAACAATTCCAGTGATTTCTAATACCCTTGATTTTGTAAAATCCATATTAGAATCGAAACCATTACCTTTTATTATTTGTTCATTATCAGCAAAATTAATGGGTTTATTTGTAAATAGCCATTCTTTTTCCTGATCGAAATACAATTGATCAGCTTCTAACTTTTTTCCATCATGAGTGGTTAAAATAACATTCCCTTGTAGATCTATTAAATTGGTTTTATCATATACTATAGCATAATCTGAAACAATTGTACTTTTTTGATTTTCTGAATTAAACAAATAAAGTGTGATCCCTTCTGTAAATTCAGAATAAGGGAAGTCAAAATTACTGTAATCGTACATCTTTTTACTAATAAGGTGAGCTTTTACCTTACCAGAATCTGTATACTTTAAATTAATATCTTCAGCAATTCCTATTGGTTCATTTTGAGAAATTCCAATTTTTTGAACTTCTTTAAAATTACTTTCGCAACAAAAAAACATGGTCACAGTAATTACTGTGACCATGTTTTGAACTATTTGCTTTAAATTTAATTTCATTATATGTTTGGCACTTTAACACTGCCTCCTACCCAACATTTAAACGATATAGTTTGACCAGCGTTACCTTTAGCGAAAATTTCACTTTTACTAGGTGCTTTAGACATATAGTTAGCAGCTTGTTTTGATGCACTACTAGATAAGTTTCTATCTACTCGACCTGCTTTTCTAGATTCATCTGCTGCTTTCCAATAAATTGCTCTTTTTGTAAAGTTATCATCTCCACAGCTATTTGCACTTTTGGCATACATTTGACCTACTACCAAGTACACCTTACCCATTGATGGATTTTCTCTTAATGCTTTGTAGTAGTAATTTCTTGCCCCAGAATAGTTTCCGTTTTTTCTTAATTTATCTCCAATTTTGTATAATATTTTTGATTTTTCAAATGGATCTGGTTGCAAATCAATTGCTTGATTATAGAATGAGATCGCCTCTTTAGTTTTACCCTCTTTGTCTTTCAAATATCCTAAATAATAAGCAGTATCTGCAGATGGTTTCGTGTTATGGTAAGCATTTACCAGTTTGAAAAATAACGGATCATCTGTACACTCCTTAGATGCCATTCTATTAACCGCTCTTTTAAGCCAAATTCCATCACTTTTATAATTTTCAAAATCTTTCTTATATAAAGGTATTAAGTTATCGCAATTTGCTCTGCTTCCTAATTTAGAATCTATACTACCAGATACCTTATCATAAGCACTTAAATAGCTCTCGTAAGATTTCTTATACTTGCCTTCCTTTTTTGTTAACTCGGTTCCAGATTCTTCTTTAATAACTAGCTTGTTAAGTTTTGTTGTATAATTCTTGATCTCTGCTTCTATTTTTTCAACTACATCATCATATTTATTAAATAGATCTTTAGCTGATTTTTGTCCCTTATCAAACAAATCAACCATTAAGGAAAAATATGTATACAATCCTTTAGGATTTGTAAAGGTTTTTGCATCTTCTGTGAAAGCTTTATCAAATGCATCATAAAGCTGTTGGTCTGATTTACCCAAAACTTCTTTTTGATCATACATTAACTGTGCTTTATCAGCCAGCAATTCACCTTTTTTCAATTTATTTGGGAAATTTTCCGCTTTTTGATCCCAAAGTTTTAAAAGATCATTGATATAAGCTGTTTTATCAGCACCAGAAGAATTTTTTATTTTATCTTTTAGAATTCGCTCTCCATAAACATAAATGGCCTTATTGAATTTTGGGCATTTGTTCCGAACTATCATCCACGGTTCGTAGGATGCATCATAGTTTTTAGATTTTACATACTCACTAAAAATGGATAAATTGGTCATACATTCCTCATCTTGTTGAGCAAATCCAAAATTTAGCCCAAAAAACAGAACTGTAATTAATAATGTAATTTTTGTCTTCATAATATTAAATTTAAAGCTGTTAGTCATATTTTCGTTTTTCAAACCATCTATCATTTAAAGATAAGCTTAATTGAAAGTTTACAAAATTTTCTTTTATTAAATTATTGTTAGTAGTGCCTCTTCTTCCTATTTCTAAACCTAAATTGGTATTAGAGAACATTCGGCCAACTGGTAACCCTACTCCAAAAGATATGCCAAACTCATTTATTGTTTCTGAATTAATATTTAATCCGGTGTTCTCAAATTTAACTCCAGCTCTGTAAACAACTCGCTTCCAATAACTTGCTAACGATTTATAATTAGGAATAATAAATCCTCCAAAACTTAAGGTAGAGCCATCCTCATACACAGATCCTGCAGAACCAAGAAAGTCGTTTTTAAATTCACTTGTATTTTGAGCAGTATATTCTGCTCCTAAAAACCACTTTTTAGGTTGGCCGAGACCTGCCCCAAATGAAATCTTTGACGGAATAGTCAAGTCCGTTTTTTTTTCTTCATCACTCAATGTAGTATCAGTAGTTTCTTTTACATTTTCAAATCCGCTTAAGAAAAGTTCTATTGTGGAAAAAGATCTTTGATTAATTGACGACAATTTAAATTCTGGCGTATAGGTAATTCCCGTAATTAATTCTAATTTAGAATTGATCATTTTTTTGTACGATAATCCAAAATTATAATTCAAACCACTAAGGTCAGATCTATTTTCTTCTCTTGTTTGAAATTGTATTGGGTTGCCATCTGTATCATACAAAAAGGCTATAGAGCTGTTTTTTATATTTCCAAAATCATAATTGGCATCTACTCCAATACTTAATTCTTTTGTGAGCTGATAAGCTAATGCTAAAAACGCCTTATTCAAACCTCCCTCTCCTCGATATCTATTTGTTATATCATCACCATCAAAAGATTCCAATTTATATCCAACTGAAGTGTATGGCATAAGCCCCATTCCTAAGCCAAATTTACCCATAGGTACTGCTAGTGCCAAATAATCAAAAGTAGTTGATGATGTTTTTTCTTCGGAATCATCGGTAATTAATTTAAGGGAATTATTACTTCCGCCAACTGTAAACTTTACTGGTCTGTTTTCTCCACCAAATGATGCCAGATTTAAGCCCGCATAAGATGCTGGATTCCTTAAATTTACATG
>CAYTSL010000269.1:0-3109 GCA_964440415.1 uncultured Flavobacteriaceae bacterium | reverse complement strand
TGAAGAAGCATATGCCAATTTTTATAACACTGAAGTTTTAAAATAATCTAAATGAGTTTTTTTAAGAGATTCAAATTTCCTGTTCTCACAGGAATTTTAATTGTTGTTGCATTTGTTTCTTGTGAAGAAGATGATCTTACAACTATTGGCGCTGAAGTAATAGGTGGTGAACCTTTCACAACTGATAAAGCAGAATTTGACGTTTTTGCATACAATAGTAAAATTGAGGCTGTAAGAGCTAACAAATTACCAATTTACCAATTGGGTGTTTATGATGACCCAATTTATGGTAAGACAGAAGCAAGTATAACCACACAATTATTATTGACTGCCGTAAGTCCAAATTTTGGAGTGTTTTCGCAAGAAGATGAGGATAATTGGGAAAATGATAATAATATAAGTTCTATTCCTGAGGTCGAAACAGTTGATTCAGTTTATCTATATATACCTTTTTTAAAGAACCCGAAAGGAGATTTGGATGGTGATGGAGTTGCAGATGAGTATGATATTGACCCAAAAGATGCTAATAGTGACACTGACGGTGATGGTTTTACCGATAATGAGGAGCGTATAAGTGGCACCAATCCTTTAATAGAAGACTCAGTAGATGATGAGGATTTTGTTGCCAACAATTTTTCTAAAAAAGTGGATATAGATAGTATTTATGTCAATAATGAAGTAATTAATAGTAACATTGAAACATCTTTTCATCTAAAGGTTGAACGTTCAACTTTCTTTTTAAGGGATTTAGATCCAAATACCAATTTTCAAGAAGCACAAGAGTATTATTCATCACAACAGTTTTCCCCAAGTTTTGTTTCCGAAGTTTTGTTTGAAGGCGATTATTCTGTTTCAGATAATCAGTTATTATTGGATCAATTTGACAATTCTTCAACGGCAGATATCAATGAGTCAGAGCAAAAAGCAATTTTAGATCCTGGAATAAGAGTCGCATTGGATAATGCTTTTTTTCAAGAAAATATAATAGATAAGGAAGGCGCCACAGAATTGTTGAGCCAAGCCGATTTTAATGAATTTGTTAGAGGTATACATCTTTCTACAGCTACAATTTCAGATGATGTTATGCTGTTGTTAGATATGAAAAATGCAGCAATCACGATTTATTATCACTATAATAAAGTAAATACAAATGATACTTTAGATGATACTTCAGACGATGAAATAGTAACCGAGAATGCCCAATTTGTTTTATCTTCAATAACAGGGGACCAAAATGGCTTTGTAAGCGGAAATGCTATTAATACATTGAACGATGAAATTTACCCAGGAACTATTGGGGATGCTTTAGACACGGGGGAAAACGCTTCCAAATTATACCTAAAAGGAGGAGCGGGAACCTATACAGAAATAAAACTATTTGCAGAAGACGATACTGAAGGTCAAGCGTTGATTGATCAGATTAAAGCTAATAATTGGATTATCAATGAAGCAAATCTTGTATTTTATGTTGATCGCGAAACCCTTGATTTAGAAGGAGCTGTTTTAGAGCCATCTAGATTATACCTGTATAACACAGAAGATAATTTACCATTGTTTAATAGAAGCACTGAAAGTACGGATCAAACATCAATCCCTTTATTTGGGGCTTTCCTGAATTATGATGGCATTATTAATAAATCTTCTGATGGCAAAGGTGAAAAATATACGGTAAGAATTACAGAGCATATCAATGATATCTTG
The DNA here is from genome assembly GCA_964440415.1 of uncultured Flavobacteriaceae bacterium. GTDB lineage: Bacteria > Bacteroidota > Bacteroidia > Flavobacteriales > Flavobacteriaceae > Site-B1. The sequence goes on along the minus strand of CAYTSL010000269.1, from coordinate 1,408 downwards.
ATAAGAGAATCAAATAACAGCCCTTTAGGTCTCACATTGACACCGGACATCGAGTTTATTGGGGTTAATGAGGCAATGATGGCTGATGGCAATGCGAAAGATTTGCCTGTCTCCCAAACATTAAGTCCATTAGGAACAGTGCTTTTTGGCGGACTACCTGAAAATGGTGACAAAAAGCTAAAGCTCGAAATATTCTATACGAAAGCAAATTAGTTTCAGTAAGCATAACATACTTTCTCCCAAAACATTATTTAAGCCCTAATTTTGTTGGTAATATACCACTTACAGAGTTTTGGCGTTTTACATCTAAGAGTTTAAAGATTTTTCAACTTTAACTGTACATTTGTTGCAATTGAATATTAAGACAATCTAACAAACAATACATTATGTGTGGAATTGTAGGATATATTGGGCATAGAGATGCCTATCCAATAATAATAAAAGGACTTCAACGATTAGAATATAGGGGTTATGATAGTGCAGGTGTCGCACTTTACGATGGTGCTGAAATTAACCTTTCAAAGACAAAGGGTAAAGTCGAGGATTTAAATAGTAAGTCAAAATCATCGATATCAATGGTGGGTAATCTAGGTATTGGCCATACACGTTGGGCAACCCATGGTGTTCCCAATGATGTGAATTCACATCCACATTATTCCAATTCAGAAGATTTGGTAATCATTCATAATGGGATTATTGAGAACTACGAATCCTTAAGGAAAGAATTGACTAAAAGGGGCTATACTTTCTTTTCTGATACTGATACTGAGGTTTTGGTGAATCTAATTGAAGAGGTTCAGAAAACAGAAGGAGTAATGTTAGGGCAAGCAGTGCAAATTGCGCTTAACCAAGCAGTAGGTGCTTATGCCATTGCCGTTTTTGATAAGAAAAAGCCTGATGAAATTGTAGTGGCTAAATTAGGAAGTCCTTTGGCTATTGGTATTGGTGAAAATGAGTTTTTTATTGCTTCAGACGCTTCACCTTTTATTGAATTTACGAATAATGCCGTTTATTTGGAAGATGGTGAAATGGCCATAATACGACTCGGAAAAGAAATAAAACTGAGAAAAATAAAGAATGATGCTGTTGCCTATCCCAATATCTTGGAACTTCAAATGAATTTGGAGGAAATTGAAAAAGGAGGTTACGATCATTTTATGCTCAAGGAAATATATGAGCAGCCTAGGGCAATTTTAGACACTTATCGTGGTAGATTATTGGCAGATCAGGGTATTATTAAAATGTCGGGAATAGACCAGCATTTAGAGAAATTCCTAAATGCCGATAGAATTATTATAGTTGCTTGTGGTACCTCATGGCACGCAGGGCTGGTTGCGGAGTATATTTTTGAGGATTTGGCAAGAATTCCTGTAGAAGTTGAATATGCTTCTGAATTCAGATATAGAAA
>CAYTSL010000268.1:0-3115 GCA_964440415.1 uncultured Flavobacteriaceae bacterium | reverse complement strand
AAATTTTCCATAGGATCAACTTTTGCTACTTCTTTAGTAACCTCTTCTGTTACTACGGTTTCTTTTTCTTTGGTTTCCTTGCAGCTAAAAACTAGTGCTACTAGAATTAATGGTAAAACGAATTTTAACTTTTTCATGATTTTTTTACTTTTTAAAAAATTCTGCGACACCAATTTGTCCATGACGCAGTATAGATATTGAGATTGATTCTCCAATTTTGGCTGTTTTAATATACTCTCTAATCTGAAATAATGAGTTATTATCTTTAATTTTTATACCTCCTATTTTGAGAATGATATCGCCTCCAATTAAAACTTCAGAACCATTAATATTTGCAGGAATATAACCACCTTTAAGGCCAATTAAACTTCCGGAACCTTTCGATGACACTGCAATGATAAGCAGCCCTGATTGTTGTGGCACATTTAAGGCTGCAGCTATGTCATCACTTATTAGTATAGATTCTATGCCACCCCAAAGGCTTGGCTCTTCCATTAATAATTTTTTAGCAATGTTTGATGACATAACAAATCCTATACCTTCAAAGCCACCAGATTCGGTATATATTCTACTTGCAATACCAATCACTTCTCCTTTCATATTGAACATAGGGCCACCTGAATTCCCTGGATTAATTGCTGCATCTGTTTGAAGAAATTCAATCTCAATAAAATCATTGCTTAAGTTTTCTGGCTGATAACGTCCACTTAATATTCCTCGTGATAGTGATTGTTTAAAGCCGTGTGGAGCTCCTAAAACAAAAACATCTTCTCCTACTTGAGTCTTATCTGAGTCGCCTATTTTTACTACTTTTTTTTGTTTCAATTGAAATTTGGTTCCTATCTTAATAAGAGCGACATCTGCTTGTGGATTGGAGGAAATTACTTCGGCTTCATAAACGTCACCATCAAGAAATTCTACTTCAACCAAATCTGCAGAATGAACAACATGAGCAGCTGTCCAGATCATACCATCCTTGGATATAAGAACACCAGAACCTAAAGAAGCCTCAGCAACCTTTTGAATTTTTCCATCAATACTTTGGGAAGACATGTTTAAAACATTAATTACTACTACCGATGACTTAACTTCATTGTATAATTCGCTTAACTTTTGTGAATAGCCAGATAACGAAATGAAGAGAATAAATATGAATGTTGTTATTTTTAGCATTTTAGTATTCATTATAAAAGGTTCTTGTAATTAATTAAATTCCCAGCCAAATCCGCTTGTGAATATGTAATCCACATCACTACCAGCGATGGCAGGTTTGTTATCATAGTTTAAAGAGAATCCTAGTTTTATATAAAAATCCAGAGGAAGGTCGTATTTTAAAGATAAGTTATAATCTGTTCTAATACGACCTTTCTCCGAGATACTAGGGTAAAACTTTATATCTGTTTCCAGATCAAAATCTTCTACGTCGAACATATTAAATGACCCAATTAAAAAGCCTTCTGTTGAGTTTTTATCTAAGGTTGAATCAACATATTGTTCTATATTAAATGCGAAACCTACGGCCAATCCAAAATAGAGTTTATTAGTACTTGCAAGAAATTTCCCAATTCCAACACTGGGGCTTATCCGAGCATCAATAGCTTGTTCTGTATTTGAAAGAAAGTCGGCAAATCCAATTAAATACAGATTTCTTGGCATAAGCCTAACGAACTGTATATTTGCCTCTGTCCTGCTTGTTTTGTCTGCGTCTTCTTGATCAGAATTAAGCGTGTTTACGGAACCTTCAAATAACCATAATTCGCTGTTATAGACTAGCTTACCCCCAATAGAAAATTGAGCGGATTTATTTGCTTTTGCATAATTATAACTCAAGTCAATTAATGCCCTAAAGCGTTGAATAAATTTATCGTTTATATCTTGAAGTGCCATTACCTCAACGATTTCAAACTCCTCTTTTGTGTTATCATCTAGGGTGATGGTGATTTTTTCATCCACATTAGATCTAATATAACCAACGCGACGGCGATTGTCGGTTAAAATAACCAAACATCTACGCTGCATTATTAGTTGGCTTACTTTATTAAATTCTACATTAAAATCCTTATCGCTATATGCAGTCTCTATCGTTAGAATTCCTTTATCAATCAGTTTTAGTTCTCCTACTAGTCGATCTCCACTTTTAAGTGTTATGGTATCGTTTTGTGAATATATGGTAGCGTAAAAAAGTAAGCTAAACATTAAAATAAATGATCTACTAATCATTTTATAAAATTTCAAGTTGCTATCTAAAAATCTAATGTTCAAGACAAGGGGTGTTTAAAAAAAAATTGACTCTCATTTCTTATTTCGAATTATTCAATTTAAAAAAAGCATCTTATTTTTTTATTCTTCTAAATGTTGAACCATTAAGTCCACATATTTTTTTGCTGTTTTATAAGCCTTTTTTGGGTCATCTAAACTAGTAGTAACAACAGCAACCAACTGATTTTCTGTTGCTTCGTCCAAATTGTAAAATACAGTTTCTAAAACATATTTTGTGTCGATATATGTTGAAGACCCCGTTGGAATATAACCTCCAAAAGAATTATAATAGGACCCATAAGCATAAGGGGACCTATAATAATTATAGAATCCTCCATAATAACCAGGATAATAATTATTGTAACCTCCTCCAACATAAATTCCACTCGTTGTTGTTCTCACGGTTTCTTGCTTATCCTTAATTACTGCTACGACAATAGCATTAAAGCCTTCATTATTCAGTATTTCCTTGATTAATGCCATGCGTTCTTCAGACATCTCTTTATTAGGATAAATTTTAGGTGCTTTAGTGTAACTTTCGGTAGTTTTTATACCACGTGCACGCAGTGCATTTGCAATTTCAATTTCAAAAGCCAAACGAGCTTGAGTATTAGCAGTACGCGCTATTACGAGCACATTTTTTTTCTTAAAAAGATCAACTACAGAAGGTTCAGCTTTCCAAGCGTCCAATACTTTAGTACTAGAGCAATTTTGAAGAAAAACAGCAAAGATTAGAATTAGTGAGATTTGTTTAAATTTTTTCATTTCGTTTTTGTTAATAGTAATTAATTTCAACTCATATATGTGGCAAAATTACGTATTATTAGAATATCGTAATTAAGCGCAATAAAACTGG
>CAYTSL010000267.1:0-3127 GCA_964440415.1 uncultured Flavobacteriaceae bacterium | reverse complement strand
TTTGCCAAAACCGTTCCTAAAGCTGGACACCAGTTTACTTCTGTTTCGGCTAGGTAGGTCAGTCTGTATTGTAATAATATTTCTTGTTGTTTTTCTGATGAAAAAGAGTTCCATTCATCAGCAGAAAATGATTCAACATCATCATCGCAAACAGCATTTATTGTTGCATTTCCATCCGAAGCAAATAGTTTTATTAATTCTGAAATGTCTTCAGCCTTATCAGAATCTTTGTTATACCAAGAGTTGAATAACTGAATGAAAATCCATTGCGTCCACTTGTAATATTTTGGGTCGCTGGTTCGTACTTCACGTGACCAATCAAATGAAAAACCAATTTGGTCTAACTGACGACGATAGGTTTTTATATTCGCTTCAGTAGTAATTGCAGGATGCTGACCAGTTTGAATGGCATATTGTTCAGCAGGCAATCCGAAGCTATCATAGCCTTGAGGATGCAGTACATTAAAACCTTTATGACGCTTGTAACGTGCATAAATATCTGACGCGATATAACCTAATGGATGACCAACGTGTAAACCTGCTCCACTTGGATAAGGGAACATATCCAATACATAGAATTTTGGTTTATCTGATTTATTTTCAGCTTTAAAAGTCTGGTTTTTAGCCCAGTAATCTTGCCACTTTTTTTCAATTCTATTGAATTCGTATCTCATTAGTCACTCTATTTTGAAGTCGCAAATTTACGTTTTATTGTAGGAATCAAAAAGCGTTTGTATTTTAATTCCATTAAAGCAAATCCTTCTATAAATTACATAGCTAAACCATAGGAATTGATTTTAAAGTAAATTAATATTACATAATTAAAAAACTGACCGATTCAACAATTGAAAAACAACATTTTTAAAGCCCATTTAGCTCTGCTCGGAGCAAACGTGATCTATGGTGCCAATTATATCATCGCGAAAGGTATTATGCCCCATAAAATTGGACCTTCGGCTTTTGTTTTTATACGAATTACCTGTGCTTGTATATTATTTTGGATAATTAAACTATGGATCAAGGAAAAAATAAATAAAAAAGACCTCTACAGACTTGCTGCTTGCGGTTTACTTGGAGTTACTTTAAATCAATTACTATTCTTTCATGGATTGAACTTAACATCGCCTATTGATGCTTCCATAATCATAACATCAGTTCCTGTAATGGTTATGATATTCAGCGCTATATTAATAAAAGAGAGAATTACATCTCTTAAGCTTCTTGGTTTAATTTTAGGTGGAATTGGGGCATTTTTCTTGGTATGGTATGGAAACTCTTCAGAAGGTACCAGCTCTTTGTTAGGTAATTTGTTCGTTTTTTTAAATACATGCTCCTATGCTTTGTACTTAATTTTTGTGAAACCGTTGATGAAAAAATACAAACCATTGACTGTGATTAGTTGGGTTTTCCTATTTGGATTCATATTTATGTTTCCCTTTGGGATTAAAGATGTCATTGCAACAAATTTTTCTGCTTTTGATTTCAGCACATTTCTTACCATAGCTTACGTAGTAATATTTACGACTTTTTTAGCCTATTTATTCAATATTTACGCTTTAAATTTTGTGTCACCAACTATTACCAGTAGCTACACATATGTGCAACCCGCAGTAAGTTTCATAATAGTGAGTATTTACGCCTATATTTTTGTGCAAAGTGAATACAAAAACGATATTAACTTTATAAAAATCTTGAGCTGCCTGCTTGTAATAATTGGAGTTTATTTAATTAGTAAACCATCTAAAAAAATTATTCTAGAGTAATTGCATAATCGAAATATCAAATTGAATTACAACAATGTTCATATGTTTAAGTTATCAATTTATAATACTTTAAAATTTGAATAATTTAGGAAATAATGAGTTTAAAATAATGAGATTCCCATTTTTATGGGAATGACAAATTAAAATGATATCAAAAGACTTACATCTTTTGAAGTTCATTCTGAATTACTTTTTTATTTTTACATCACTAACAAAACTCTATGAGTGCATCATTTGATAAATATCAAAAACGAAAATTAATCTCTTCTTATTTTTCTGTAATTATAAGTATAGCTTTAGTGCTGTTTCTACTAGGATTACTTGGCATGCTAGTTTTGAATGCCAAAACCATTTCTGACAACTTTAAAGAGCAGGTAGTTATGACCATATACTTAAGTGACTCTGCAAAACAAGTCGAAGTCAATCAACTTGAAAAAAGTCTTGTTTTAGCTGATTATGTAAAAACTACTAAATATGTTTCTAAAGAAGACGCTGCCTCTCTAATGAAAGATGAATATGGTGAGGATTTCTTGGATGATGTTGGGTACAATCCTTTACAAAATTCAATTGATGTTCATTTAAAAGCTGATTTTGTTACAGAACAGTATTTAGATAGTATTTCTAATGTCACATTAAATAAAAAATTTGTTGAAGAGGTTCGTTATGATAAGGATCTGGTTTCCATAATGAACAATAATGTAAAACGTATTAGCTTGTGGATATTAGTTATTAGTGCCCTATTTACTTTAATTGCTGTTCTTCTGATTAATAGCTCTATTAGATTAGCTGTCTACTCCAAGCGATTTATAATTAAAACAATGCAAATGGTTGGTGCAACTAAAAAGTTTATTAGACGACCTTTCGTTTGGCAAAGTGTAAGACTAGGAATAATTGGATCCGTTTTAGCTCTTGTAGGAATGGCGGTTGTCTTTTATTATTTAAATAACACCTTCCCGGAAATTGAATTGCTAAATAATCCTATTTTAGTCGGTTCTTTATTTATAGGAATTTTTCTTTTGGGAATATTAATTACTTGGATTTCAACTTTTTTTGCTACCCAACGCTATCTTAATTTAAAAACAGATCATTTGTATTATTAATGACATGAAAAAGTTATTAGTATATATTTCGATAATCATTTTCATTTGTATTAGTGCATTTAATTGTGTTATTCATAATTCTAAACCAGAAGAATGTCATGTTCAAACTGAAACCATTATTAGTATAAAAGAAGGTTCAACTTTTGATATTGTATTTAGCGATACACATGGAGATCATTAATATAAATTACAGAGCCCATGAGGTGGGTTTAAATTTAGATTCTCTTAACGCAAAAGTTTTAAATAAAACTGTTACTTTGCATT
>CAYTSL010000266.1:0-3157 GCA_964440415.1 uncultured Flavobacteriaceae bacterium | reverse complement strand
TCAATAGATACTTCAAAAAAAGGAGCTGTTCATTATTGACTTTTGAATTATATTGTTTTAACTTAACAGTGACAAGTATTTAACACGCTGATAATTCAATCATCCAAACCATAATAAAAGTAATATGTCTATTGAAAAAAATAACTATTTCGATCTTCACTGTCATTCAGCTATGAAGCCTTATGGCAAAAGTTATAATTACAAAGTCATAGGAAAAAACAACCCCAATAGAGGTCGGTCAAGCAGTATTTGGAAACGCAATAGACCAACCCTGGCAGATAAGCTACTTAATTACTTGCTTCATCTTACCAAATTTTCGCAGGCCAATTTTACAAGCTTGGCAAAAGGCGGTGTTAACATTGTATGTGTCTCACTGTATCCTATAGAAAAATGGTTTTTTGAAAATAAGGTCAATAATGAATTTATAAAGGATATCGCTTCCAATTTTGCAACTGGAGTGGGAAAGAAAAGGGTAGATGCTGTTCAAGCTATGACCAATTATTTCAAGGACCTGGAAATGGAATATGATTTTTATAAACAACTGGATGGCAGAGTAGTTAAACTACCTGAAGGCAAGTACAGATACAAGGTTGTTAAAAATTATAAGGAAATACAAGCCATTAAAACAGCAGAGGACAAAAGCGGTATTAACACCATATGCGTTGTGATGTCTATAGAAGGTTTGCACGTCCTGAACAAGAATATTGGCAAGGCACCAAAAGAAAAAGATTTCATGGCTAATCTTCAAAAAATTAAAAACTGGGATACACCACCATTCTTTGTGGCAGTAGCACATCATTTTTGGAATCACCTTTGCGGACATGCAGAGAGCCTGACAAAACTGGTTAAAAAGATGGTCGATCAATCTGAAGGACTCAATTCAGGTTTTACGGCTTTGGGGATTAAAATAGTAAAAGAATTATTAAGTACTAAAAACGGAAAGCGCATTTTAATAGATCTGAAACATATGAGTGTGGCTTCCAGAAAAGATTTCTATAAACTAATTGATAAAACTCCTGCTTACAAAAAGATTCCTATTATAGTAAGTCATGGCGCTGCAAATGGACAACAGTCCTTTACCAAAAAAAAGCAGGCAGGTTCCAGTGTAGCCTCTAAATTGAATCCTGTGGACATTAATTTTTTTAATGAAGAGATCATTAGAATTGCCAAAAGTAAAGGTATTTTCGGGTTGCAACTGGACGAAAGACGAATAGCCAGTAAAACAACACTTAAAAATACCAAGCATTCTGTGAACAGATCCAAAATTATGCATTACCGTTCAGAACTGTTATGGAACCAGATCCAGCATATTTTAGAAGTATTGGATAATGAAGGACTCTTTGCCTGGGATTGTATGGCAATTGGGTCTGATTTTGATGGTATTATAGATCCGTTAAATGGTTTTTGGACCACAGAAGAGATGCCTTTTCTTGCCGACTTTTTAGAAAGACATGCTTACAACTATATGAAATCTGCAGGCTTTAAGGTTAAAGAAAACAATATTGATGCAGATGAGATCATTGCCAGAGTCATGTCATTAAATGGGCTTAAATTTCTTAAAACAAACTTTTAGTGTCCTACTCGTTTTTTAAGATTTAACATGCCATTTATTTTCTCAAAAACAGCATTTGCAGAATCTATGGTATTTAAAGCATCTTCTTTAAGCGGATCATTAATTTCTACCTTGTGTTCGTTAAGCTCATGTAAAGTACCATCTAATTTAGCCTGGGCAAGATTTAAGCGTTTTGTAATGTTCTTATTTCTATCTATGTGTTTGGGAGATACAATACCAAACAGGTAAAGCGTATAGAGCAAGATACTAATAAGCAAACAGCTAGGTATAATAATTACAGCAGCTAGAATGGCCACAAGTATGTTCTTGGTATGGTTATCAAACTCTTCTCCGGCATCGTTATGAAAAGCCTCGTGGCAATGGTCCTCACCATCTATAGGGTAAAAGGTAAAATTAATGATGGTCTCAAAAATTCGCCACTGTACAGGCGCCTTTTCAATTGCACTTTTATGCTTGTTATAATAGCCCACACGAGACGAAATAGTATTATCAGGATTTCCTCCTGCAAGCACATTACCTAACTGATCAATGGATACAAATAAATTACTTAAATAACTCATAAAAGGTGTTTATATACTAAATATACGAGTTTTATAAGTTGATTGAGAATCAATTTATAAAAGCTGCGAGTTGATGTGGCTGGCAACGTGTTGTTATATCTACCAAAAATTAATTCTACTAGTTTTTGAGCGGCATGCTTTCTTATATCTTATTAATTATCACTTTAGATATAATCCAGACAAAATGAAAAAAAATCAAACTTAGGACGTGTATAATTCATTGCGTCTGATTTTATTTTTGGAAATCCTAACCGCTGAACAAAGGGTCTATGTTTATTTGCTATCTTAGTTTCCACGCAACAAAACATACACGAATATTAGCGGTAATTAAAAAGTAATATGTCAATTTTGAAACTCAAGTAAATAATACTTTAAATTATTCACTGAAATTATTAAATACCTTGAAGAGCTAAAAAAATGGAAGTAAGATCACTCAAATACAAGATCAAAGGTCAAATTGAAAAAATACTTTGGATCACTTTGTTCTGGACCCTGTTTGCTGTTTTTCAGTTTTTAGTAGGATATATAACATTAATCGACTTTAAAGTTGATACTTCAAATCTGAATGCAGTTGATTTTTTAATGGGTATTATATATATGGGAATTATTGCAGGCCTCCTTGGGGGCATCCTTCTAGTATTTTTTTGGGAAAAGTGGCTTAGAACCAAATCCTATGGTTGGTCACTGCTAAATATGTTTTGGTCTTTTACTGTTCTTTACTTTCTGGTAGGTGTTATATCTGAACTGGTTTCGCCTGAAACTCAGATGGACAGTTCACTTATTAACGCACATTCATGGACAGAGGTAGGGTCGCAGATAACGTCACTTTCATTTATTGTAAATTATTTGGCTTGGCTTGCGATGATCATTTTTACACTTATTGCATTGTTGGTAAATGATAAATACGGACCAGGTGTATTCGCGTCCTTCTTACTTGGAAGGTACTTCCATCCTAAAAGGGAAGAGCGCATTTTTATGTTTTTAGATCTTCGCGGTGCAACAACTATCGCAGAACAATTAGGGG
>CAYTSL010000265.1:0-3163 GCA_964440415.1 uncultured Flavobacteriaceae bacterium | reverse complement strand
AGTTGCTCATGTTCATGAAACAACCGGCGACCCAGGCGGTGTATAAGAAGGCCGGCATGAGGACCGCGTATAACCGGCATATGATTATGGTGCTGGGTCCAGGCAAGGCCTCTTCGCTCAAACCTTTTATCGAGGATTTGTTGGCTGAGGCGAAGGAGGTCGTGCAGGAGGCGAAAGCCAATCCGAAAGAACCAGTGGACATGTTTCGGTTCTCGAAAGCGATCGCGAAGATTCCGGTCGGAGACGGCGTGCAAACCGCGGCCTATCGGCTAGCGGAGGTGTACAAGTCGCTTCCAACCGAGACGCAACGTTCCGTCGCGATACACGACCTTGCCATGGTGATGCCGAACAAGGTCATCTGGGATGCCATCGTGAGCCAGATTCCGCACCGAGGGGTACAGCTGTGGGACATACACCTTATGTATGCTCAGCAGTGGATGTTCGGTAAGAATATATCAGGGGAGGGTCGCAAGAAGAGCATGAAGTGTTTGGATGAAATCGACACAATGGATAAAAAGATGCTGGATGAGATCAACGAGATCACCAGGCGAAGCCACTATATACGGCTAGTCGTCAAGAAGGATTTGCCAAGACATCGCGGCGATCTTCTCCAGTTAATGGGGCAATATAAGAAGGCGATCGCTGCCTATCGCCAGTGGGACACTCCGGGGTCGGGCTTGGGCTCTATTGTGCAGTGCTATCGAAAGTTGGGCGATCAGAAGAAGGTGATCGAGACGCTGAGTGAAATACAGAACATGTTCCCGGAGAGTGCGGCGAAGGCGGCGTGGGATAAGGCGCGATACTACCTGAAACCGATGGGCGACAAGAAGATGGCCGCCGCGTCGGCACGATACATTATGAAGGCATACCCGAGTTCGTCGTATGCGTCCAGTGCACACCAGATGTTGGAAGATTTGGGACTCAAGTCCGGCGGCGGAGTGGCCGAGTAGCGACGCGACCCCGCGAGACCCACAGAGAAAAACAGGCAACGTGATCATTCACACCAGCTGAGATAGGATACATGATGAAAATTACACAGATGAAACAACGGAACCGAATCGTCGGCGCAACGCTATTGTCGATGGCTACCTTCGTGGCGGTGATGATTGCACAGGCACCGTCCGCCCACGCAGCCCGCAAAGCCAAAGCCACTAACGGGAAGGTAAGCGGCGTCGATTACGATGCCAGCCGCCTCTTGGACAGCGGTATCGAGCTGCTCGAACAGAAGAATGTGGATCGCGGGATCAAGGCGCTCGAGTCGGTGATCAAGAATTACCCCGCCAGTCAGATCCGCTTCAAAGCCAGCATCGCATTGGGCAAGCACTACCTTGGCGCGAATGAATATGACGTAGCCGTCAAACAGTTTCTCGCGGCTCAAAAGAGCACCAACAAGGAAGTGATCGCCTCGGCGCTCTATCACGCGGGCATCTGCTACTACCAACTCTCAGATTTCACGAAAGCCTTTGGGCAGCTCCGCCAAGTGATCACCGCATATCCGTGGAGCGTGTATGCCAACCAGGCTTACTACTATATTGGACGCTGCCACTTCGAAAAACGCCAGTGGGCCCGTGCGGTCCGTGCGCTCGAAATGGTCGGAACGAGCGTCGAAGTGCCCGACAAGGTCGACGCGGTTCTGGCTGAGGGTGGGCGACGATTGTTCGTCAAAGTGACCGATCCGGACTTCGTCGTAGCCGCCCAATTGGGCACGGTCGTCTCCGTCCAAGCCAAGACCGCCAGTGGGGATGAGGAGACCTTCGACATCCGTCCGCTCGGTACGCAAGGGGACATCTATATCGGATCGGTTCCGAGCATAGGCGGCGAAATGAATAAGGGCGATGGCGTGCTGCAACTGTCCGGTGGCGATACGATCGCCATGACCTACACCGACAAGAATACCAAGTCGGGCACGATGGACGTGATTCGACTCTGCGATCTGACGGTGAAGTCGACCGCGAGCATGGGATTTGTCGACGGTGCCTATGACCGCTACAAGTCGGTGCTGTTCATCGATCAGGAGGTGTTTGTGAAAGTGACGGACATGGATCTGGACGTGTCGCCCGAACCGGACACGCTCGACGTGAAAGTGATTACCGAATACAAAATCGAAAAGACCCCCGACAGCGAGAATCTCGGCGTCGTGCTGATCGAGCAGGACACCTATAGCACGCGGGAGAACGAGCTTAGCCTGAGGCTGACCGAAACTGGAAATCGGACGGGCCTGTTCACCGGCAAGTTCAAGTTGGACCTGGTGGAAGAAATTCCCGCGATCCAGAAGGAGTCGGTTCTGAGCCTAGTGCGTGGCGATCGCGTGGTGATGACGTATGTGGATCAAGAGAGCGTGGTGTCGCCAGACCCGCGGACCTTGACGTCGCTGGCGAAAGTGTTCATCGGCGGTGAGGGCACGGGAACTGTGGGGACCGGCAGTCCCGAGGTGGAGGACCCGACCTTGCAAAGTAAGAAGAACCTGATCGAGGCGAGGATTCTTCTGGAGCTGGCGTCGATTTTCAAAAAGGTGGGCTTGGTTGACAAGGCCACGGGCTATTCGACCGAAGGGCTGTCGAAAATCGAAAAGATTCTCAATATCGCAGAAAATTTTGCCCTCGAGCGTGAAACGATCGAGGCTGCCTACAATACGAAGTGGGACTTGCTGCTGGCTGAAGGCAAGATGAAAGAAGCGGTCGCAGTCTGCAGCCGCCTGATCACGCTCTATCCGGATTCGGTCCTCGTCGACCGCGCCTTGATGAGCGTCGCGACAAGCTACGCCAAGAGCCAGCAGTTCGAAGAGGCGATTGCGATGTTCAACGCGATTCAGTCGCTACCCAAGACCGACCTGAGGGCAGAGTCCGCCTTCCGTATCGCCGAAACGATGGAGGAGCAGGCGAAGCAGCTCGCCTTCGATAAAGGCACAGAGGCGGACCTCGCTGCTTCGATGCAGGCCTACAAGAGATGTGCCGAGCGCTACCCCGAATCGTTGTATGCCGGAAACGCGATCGACAAAATGTGCGAGTACCACATTGACGTCTCGAAAAATTATCCACGCGTCCTTGACATTCTGGAGCAAGCGTTTGTAGATTATCCCGACGCGGAGTTTTTGGATAAAATGCTGCTTCGATGGGTGGTAGCCGCCTATCGAATGGGGCGCTATGAACTGGCGATGGAAAAA
>CAYTSL010000264.1:0-3165 GCA_964440415.1 uncultured Flavobacteriaceae bacterium | reverse complement strand
ATTGTCTTGCAACAATTTCATTTCTAAAGGCTTTTCCTGTTTGGGCAATTCCAAACGGAATTTTCATTCGACCAGATTTTTGTACGTTCAAAAAGTTTACAAAAATACCTTGAGCAGTTTCAGGACGCAGATATAGATCCATTGCACTTTCAGCAGAAGCACCTAATTTGGTTCCAAACATTAGGTTGAACTGCTTAACATCTGTCCAATTTCTGCTTCCAGATAATGGATCAGCAATTTCCAGCTCCTCTATTAATGCTTTTACATCAGCCAAATCTTCATTTTCTAAAGATTTAGCCATTCTGGATAAGGTCATGTTAATTTTGTCCTGGTAGCCAACAACTCTTTGATTTGTAGTAACAAATTCTTCTTTATTGAATGCTTCACCAAAACGTTTTTCAGCTTTAGTGATCTCTTTATTTATTTTATTTTCAATTTTAGCGCAATAGTCCTCAATTAAAACATCCGCTCGATATCGTTTTTTAGAATCTTTATTATCAATTAATGGATCATTAAAAGCATCAACGTGTCCAGAAGCCTTCCAAGTGGTTGGATGCATAAAAATTGCAGAATCTAATCCAACTATATTTTCGTTCATTTGCACCATTGCTTTCCACCAGTAGTTACGAATGTTGTTTTTAAGCTCTACACCATTTTGTGCATAGTCGTAAACAGCACTTAAACCATCATATATTTCACTACTTTGAAAAATGTAACCATACTCTTTAGCGTGAGAGATTACCTTTTTAAATTGATCATCTTGATTTGCCATGGTGCAAAAATATAAAACCCTTCATAACGAGCGATATTTTTTTATATTATCTATCGTATTTTTTATTAAATTGAATTTTTTAATAGTAAAATGTTTCAAAATATAATTAACTTATTTTTTCCAAAAGTCTGTTTATCATGCAATCATGTATTGTTAGATAATGAGATTTATGTTTGTACAAATTGCCGTCATGATCTACCAGTAACTAACTATCATTTGGATGATTCTGATCAAGTTAAAAAAGTATTTTATGGCCGAGTAAAACTGGAAAATGCCACTGCATTGTTGAGATTTCAAAAAAAAGGAATTGTGCAACAGCTAATACATAATTTAAAATATAAAGGGCATCAGGAAATAGGAACATTTTTAGGTGCTTGGTTGGGCGATGAATTAAAAAATATTGACAATTATAGAGATATTGATCTTGTTATTGCTGTTCCTTTACATAAGAGAAAACTAAGAAAAAGAGGTTATAATCAGGTAACATTGTTTGCGAAGGAGATAGCAAAAAGTTTAAATATTGAATACATAGATTCTGTCTTGGTAAAGGTTAATGACACATCATCACAAGTAAATAAATCTAGATTGGCTCGTTGGAATTCTAACAATGAAACATTTGCAATTCAGAATCTTAATCTAATTGACAATAAACATGTCTTATTAGTAGATGATATCATTACTACAGGAGCAACTATCGAAGCTTGTGCAAATCAGCTATTAAAAGCCAGAAACGTTAAAATAAGTGTTGCAACTATGGCAATTGTAGAATAAGTTTTTCGTTAGTACTAAAATTAGTCGTTAATTTGTCAAAATATTAATTTTAGAATGCATAACAAGCTTTCAAATGTTATTTTTCTGGTCGTTATAAGTGCTTTTTTAATCAATTGTGCGAATAGAGGAAGACCAGAAGGAGGAGAAAAGGATTCGGAGCCACCTATTGTATTAAAGTCTACACCTGAAAACTATTCTACTAATTTTACAAGCGAAGAAATTAAAATATATTTTAACGAATATGTAAAGCTTAAAAATTTACAAAAACAGCTTATTGTTTCACCTCCTATGGAAACCCAACCAGAAGTGTTACCATTGGGAACTACCAGTAAATATATTACCATAAAAATATTTGACACCCTACAACCCAATACGACTTATGCATTTAATTTCGGTCAAAGTGTAGTAGATAATAACGAGGAAAATCCATATCCTTTTTTTAGATACGTGTTTTCAACAGGCGATTATATAGATTCTTTAACCGTTCAGGGATCCATTTTTGATGCAGAAAAATTAAAACCAGACGAGTATGTTTCTATAATGCTATATGAAATGGATTCAACATATACAGATTCCATCATTTATAAGAAAAACCCAAAATATGTAACCAATACCCTAGATAGTGTAACAACATTTACAATTGAAAACATTAAGGAAGGAACATATAAATTGATTGCTTTAAAAGACGAAAACCAGAACAATACGTTCCAGCAAAAGTCAGATAAAATAGGATTTCTGGAAGGATCAATAACAGTGCCTTCTGATACAACCTATAATCTTACATTATTCAAAGAAGAAGTAGATTTTAGAGTTATAAGAGGATCACAAATATCTGGAAGCAAAATAGGTTTTGGCTTCGAAGGGAATCCACAAAATATAGAGATTGATTTACTGGATACAGTGCCTTCAACCTTTAAATTTAGAGTGATCAAAGACCAAAAATCAGATACTTTATATTATTGGCATACACCAAAATTTAAAGTGGACTCCATTTTGTTTAATGTTACTAATAAAGAATTTAATTACAGAAAAGATTCCTTGGTTGTTAAAATGAGAGATATGTTGAAAGATACACTTGTTACAACATTATCTCCAAAAGGAACCATTGGTTTTGAAACACTTTTAGAAATTGAAGGGACGACTCCATTTGAAAAACTTGACAAATCCCTTATAGTGTTTATTGACAAGGATACCTTGCAGGTAGATTTTACATATAAGCTTGATTCCTTAAATAACAAATACATTATCGATTTCAAGAAAGAAGAAGAGCAAAAATATTTATTCCAGTTTCTACCAGGTGCAATTACAGATATCTATGAAAACACTAACGACACCATTGATTTTGCATTGCGAACGAAGCAATTTTCAGATTACGGAAATGTTAGGGTAACTTTACAAAATGTCAAATACCCTGTAATTATTCAATTAACAAATGAATCTGGAGAGGTCCAAGCGGAAAAATATTCAACTAAACCCGAACCTTTGGATTTTAGATTTTTAGATCCAAAAAAATATTACATACGTGTAGTTTTTGATGCTAATGGCAACCAAAAATGGGATTCTGGAAGTTTCTTGGAACACCTTCAACCTGAACGCATCAGTTATTTACCTGAATTATTAGA
>CAYTSL010000263.1:0-3175 GCA_964440415.1 uncultured Flavobacteriaceae bacterium | reverse complement strand
CAATACCTTCCGCATGCCCTGGATGATTTCCATAGGTTGGATTGTCGTTTTGACCGCCTTGGTACCCAACGTCCGTATCTTTAATTCCTGGTCGTGTTCTAAATAAATCTTCCATCCCCCAGAAACAACCTCCTGCTATGTATGCTTTTTTGTAATTGCTCATTATATTAACTTTTTTATGATTTATACTATTGATTTACACCACTGCTTATGATTATATTTTCAAGAAAGTGTCTAACTTTTTGTTCTGTCATTTCGCAAGGTTTTATCAATTCCTTTCCATTTGTAATATAGTAATTAAGACTTATAATATTAGTACCGCCAAGCTCTTCGCCATAGATTTTAAAAGAATTGCCATCATTGAAGATAGTTTTTGTTATTCCATATTTTCTATCCTTATAAATTCCTTGAGAATAGCCTTCGGGTATTTTTTCAATATGACCTAAAATTGGATCATTCATGCGTATTTACTATAATTTAGTTTACAGCTTCGATAGTGAATTTCATGCTATTAAATTCGAATTCGTCACCAGCCTTCTTACCTTTCAAACTGCTGTAAATAGGAGCGCTTGGTGAAATACCAATAAAATCCCTTCCGTCTATTTTAAACGCAGCTTTAGATGCAGCTACAATCATGCAACGTCCATTTACACTTACTATCGCACCTGGCTGCACCACATCTGTAGGTTTAAAAGATATTTTGTTTATAGCTTCTAAATGATCTGCATGCACATGAGCTTGTTCTTCTAATTGGTCTGAAATTTCGATACTTTGCCTATGATGTGACTGGTCGCCATCATCTACAACATCCGTATTGTCCAGTAAGTTTCCTGTTAAAAAATCTTCATATTTCATTTCAGCCTCATCAATATGATTTATTTCTAATTGAATTAATGCTTGTTTTAATTTGATTTTGTCCATAATTTTTTGATTTTAGTGTTATTAATATTTTCATTTTTATAATCCTTTCGTATTAAAATGTTATTGTATGATGTTTCTCCAAATCTCGCTACGTCGAGCAACGGCTCTTATATAAGAGCATACTGCAACTGCTGTGTAACCTTCTTTGGTAAGTTGTTCGAAAGTTTTTTCTACCAATACCTTGCCTATACCTATGCCTCGCAAATTGAAAGGCACTTCGGAATGAGTAAGGTGCATTTTACCACCTCCTAAACTGTAATCAACTTTTGCTAGTTCTCCATTAATATCTAATGTAAAACGCATATTTTTTTTGTCGTGTACGATGTCCAATCTGCTAGGTATTAATTTGTTTAACCATTTCTCTATGTCTTCTTTATAAGGATTCCTTAATTTCTTCTTACCAATGGTTATAGTTGGGTAATTTAGCTTTCGGTTTGTATAAAGACCACGCAACTCTTCTGCATGGTCTTTGTTTATTTCTACATCCAAAAACTCATAAGGCAAACCTGTTTTATCTAAAACCAATTGATAATAATGCGTTTTATGACAACCATCCGCTCCGTATAATTTTGTTTTTGTAATAGTTTCCATTAATTTATTTGTTTTAAGAATTTAATGGCTGCATCTGCATTGATATGAAAATCTGCAAAAACAACATTATTATGTTTATCTATTAAGATAAACCAAGGTGTACCTCCCGTTTGGTAATTAGTCATGATAGTTGAACGTGATTTACCATCAATTCCAGCGTCATGTCCAAAAGGAATTTTAAGGTTGTATTGCTTTTGGGTTTCTACCATTTTCCCGTAGGTATTTTCATGATGCCCTTCAAAAACGGTTTGTACAGCTAAAAATGTAACCTTATCATTATCTTCTAAAGCTTCTACCATTTTCTTTAAATCTGGAAGCCCTTTACTATGACAACCAGGACACCAACTTTGAAAACAATAAATCACCTTAAATTGACCGTCGAAATCAGCCAATTTAATTTGATCGGTTTTATTTCCTTTTGCATCAACCCAGTCTTTTACATCAAATTCTGGGGCTGTAAATATCTTTTTTTCTTGAGTCTCGCTATGTTTCATTATATTTTTTAGTTTTGAATTGATTTGTACTATTAAACTATGCTCAATAGGGTAAACCAAGTGATTATTATAATTTTCATACTTTAAAAAATAGGGAGCCTAATAGCTCCCTAAATTGCTATTATTCAATAATTAAAAAGAACTACTTTTAAACAGTAACTTTTATTTTCTCACCATGCATTTTACGTAATTTTGCCAATTTTGGTGTTATTACAGTAGTACAGTAGCCTGCACTATTATTCTGGTTGTAATAATCTTGGTGATGGTCTTCTGCTTGATGAAACACTTCAGCAGAACTTATTTCTGTTGTAATTGGTTTAGCAAAATAAGCTGCCAATTGTTTTACTAATTCGTCTGCAATTTCTTTTTGCTCATCGTTATGATAATAGATTACAGAACGATATTGCGAACCTAAATCTGCACCTTGTTGGCTGAGCGTCGTGGGGTCGTGGCTTGTCATGAAAATGAACAGCAGTTCTTCGTAAGCAATAACGCTACCATCGTAGCTAACTTGCACTACTTCTGCATGACCAGTCCGTCCAGAACACACTTCTCTATACGTTGGCGTTCCTGGGACTGTGCCTCCAGAGTAGCCAGAAACTACATTTTCTACACCTTCAAGTTGTTGAAAAATGGCTTCGATACACCAGAAGCATCCACCACCAACGGTAAGGGTTTCTATTTTAGTTTTCATTATTTTGCCTCCTTCTCTTCTGTTTGGATTTTCATAGACTCAGAATTAATACAATATCTTAATCCACTTGGTTCTGGGCCATCAGGAAAAACATGTCCTTGGTGGGCATCACAAGTATTACATTGCACTTCTACACGAACAGACCCAAAAGAAGTATCTCTAAGGTGTTTTATAGCGTTTTCTTTTATTGGCTGAGAAAAACTTGGCCAACCAGCACCAGAGTTGAATTTTATAGTAGAATCGAACAATGGTGTATCACAACAAACACAGTTGTATTTCCCTTCATCATTTCTACTACATAACGCACCAGAATGTGGTGCTTCTGTTCCTGATTTTCGCGTAATCCTAAATTGTTCTGGAGTTAATAAAGCTCTCCATTCTTCTTCCGTTTTTTCTACTCTACGGTCTGGTTTCGGATTTCCTTTTACCGAAAAATTTATAATATCTTTCCAAGTTAGCATATCGTTTGTCTTTA
>CAYTSL010000262.1:0-3184 GCA_964440415.1 uncultured Flavobacteriaceae bacterium | reverse complement strand
TTGTTTTCAAAAAATTCATTTAAATATTCAAAGAATTGAATACTTTGATTCGATATTAGGTCAATATGGTGTACTAACCTTAATTCTCTCTTTTGTTCTTTCTGATTAATAACCTCTAAATTAATAAATTGTAAACTTAAGACGTGTATAGTTCATACTTTCTGAATTTTCTTGTCGACGAAATGGTCGCCACAGGCTCGGAAATTCCTCGTACGTAAACCCGCAACTTTTCTTATTCGGGACCCTTATCTGCAGGGCGTGCGGAGAAAAAAAACTACATTTACCGCATAACTTGCGGAGAATACTTCAGAAATGCGGAGAAAAAGAACTATATTTACCGCATAATTTGCGGAGAATGAGTAAATATATATACGAATATAATGAATGGCCTCACTTTACTTGGGATTCAAATCGTTTACTGAATCTAGTTTCAGATGTACGTAATTTACAGGGTAACCTTACTGGGAAAATGGATGCTTTAGGTTTCAATCTACAAAATGAAGCCTATCTAGAAACCCTTTCACAAGATGTAATTAAATCTAGCGAAATAGAAGGTGAAATACTCGACAATGATCAAGTAAAATCATCTATCGCTAGAAGATTGGGGATGGACATAAGCGGATTAGTAGAAAGTGATAGAAATGTAGACGGTGTAGTAGAGATGATGTTAGACGCAACCCAAAAATACAATGAAAATTTAACTGAAGACAGGCTCTTTGGATGGCACTCCGCATTGTTTCCATCAGGAAGGAGCGGAATGTATAAGATAATTGTTGGCAATTGGCGAGATGATTCAACAGGACCAATGCGAGTAATTTCAGGCCCAATGGGAAGGGAAAAAGTTCATTTTCAGGCTCCAAGCGCCATTAAAATTCCAAAAGAAATGAACCAATTTCTTAACTGGTTTAATAAAAAAAATAGTGATGATCCTGTATTAAAGGCTGCGATTGCTCATTTGTGGTTTGTAACTATTCACCCTTTTGAGGATGGTAATGGTAGAATGGCTAGAGCGATTACAGATCTTACATTGTCAAGATCAGAAAAACGTCCAGAGCGGTTTTATAGCATGTCATCTCAAATAAGAAATAAAAAAAAACAATACTATGATATTTTAGAAGCAGCACAAAAGAACAATACTGATATCACAGATTGGTTAGAATGGTTTTTACTCTGTTTAAGAAATGCAATCAATGCATCAGATGAAATAGTCCAAAAAGTGATGATTAAGCATAAATTTTGGAACGAACATAAATCTGTTCCTTTTAACGAAAGGCAGATAAAAATAATAAATATGCTATTTAATAACTTTATTGGAAAATTAACAACATCAAAATTGGCAAAAATCAATAAATGCTCTCAGGACACCGCTCTAAGAGATATACAAGATTTAATAGAAAAGAAAATTCTAAAAAAACAAGAAGGGGGAGGAAGAAGTACAAGTTATGAAATAATAAAACCTAGTAGATAAAATATAATTCATGCTTGCTTTAGAACTTCATTTAAGTATTACATCCAGCATCTGATCCCGATAGCTATCGGGAGGAGCTTTACGGGCGACATAGCGTGAGCTATGGGCGAGCTGTAGTGTGGGAACGTAGAGAAGCTAATTTTTTTTAAGAGGAGTTATCATTCTGTATCAGAAGATGAATTAAAAAATGTTGGACTTTACCAAGAAAAGATTTAATCAATTAAAATTCAGGCATTAGTAGTATCATATAATCAAAAAATCTCAAATAACAACTGATTTTTGTCATACTTTATAACTAAGCTAAAATTTATCTTTAAGGTAGAATATTAAAGAATGGGATCATGATTGAAAAGGCAATGGTATCTTCAATAATGACGACGGATATGATAACGGTCGATTATAAAGATGATTTAGAGTCGGCCGAACATTTGTTCAAAACTCATAAAATAAGACATATTCCCGTTGTAAAAGGAAACAAATTAAAAGGTATAATTAGTTATACAGATCTGCTACGCATAAGCTTTGCTGATGCAATCGGCGAAGACGAGATGTCTATTGATTCTGTAGTCTATAATATGTTTACAATAGAACAAGTGATGGTAAAAAATGTGGTTAGTATGCCTCCAACTTCAAGCATTAAGGAAGTTGCAGAACTATTAACTCGCAGAAACTTTCATGCTATCCCTATTGTTGATGATGATAAGTTGGTTGGTATTGTCACTACAACAGACTTACTGAAATTTCTGTTAAGTCAGTTCTAGTAGAAAAGGCTTCTTTAAAAATAAAGAAGCCTTTTTTTATTTATAATAGAAACTAAACTAGAGCACAAAAACAACTTCCAGATTATGCTGAAAATGATTATTTGTATTTAATTCGTCACTGGCATTAAAAGCAAATTTAGCTAAGGTTCTAATTCGCACACCAAATTTATCACTGAACCAATATAATACACCTCCACCTAGGTTACCGGACACATTTGTTTTGTCAATGTTAAATAATCCCATACCACCTTGTGCAAAAAATTCAAAGTCATTTACTGGTATCCAGTCATTCAAATAATACTTAAAACTACCATCAAAACTATAATAAGTCAAGTTATCATATTTGTTGAATCCTGCATCTAGTGATAAAGCAAGATCCTTATTAAAATAGGATCGGGCTTCAATACCAAAAGCTATAGGCGTCTGAAACGCCCAATCTCCAGGACTGTTCAATGGAGAGCTTAAACCTAAATTGTTTACAGTATTCACACCGGCGCTTATTTGGTAAATGGTATTAAATTCTTTGACATTCTGGGTGTTGTTCAGGTCCTGGCCAAAAGTTAGTAATGAGAATGATAAAAATAATATAAGTAGGGGCAGGTTTTTCATCGAGGTGATTTTAAAGAACAAAGATAGAATATAATTTCTAAATATTATTCCTTTTGATTTTTACAAATTTTAATAAAAACTCTTAAGTTTAAGTTTAATATTCTTGAATATTCGGGTTCTGTCATTTAAAGCTTCAGCCCTGTAAACCGAGTTATGAATAAACAAAATAAATCGATTTATCATAATAAGTCCAAACTGAGAAATGTTCAGAATTTTATAAAGTAATTTAGAAATGAATTTGCTTTTTTGTTTTAACAGAAACATTTTTTTATTGAACAGGAATAGTTTTTTATTACGATTTTCTGCTAATACTTTAAGTAATAGGCTGAAGTAGTGTTATATATCT
>CAYTSL010000261.1:0-3209 GCA_964440415.1 uncultured Flavobacteriaceae bacterium | reverse complement strand
CGTTGTTATGCTTTCGTTTTATTTCAATCAATTTCACTATTAATAAGTTGTAGAATTTCCTTTTGCATTTCTGAAATACTAATTAACTCTTTTAGAATGATTTTGTTGTAATAAAATCGTTGTGCTATTAAAGAGCCTAGTAAATTAGAATTTAATATCAATGAAGATGAACTCATTTTAATCTTATTAGACCTATCAATAGTGTAGGCATAAGTGTTCTGATACACATCAATCAAATCGCTGTTTTGTCCTAATAATGGACATAGTTGAATATTTGCCAAAATTCGCACATCGTTTTCATCTTCACTTAAATCAGAGACTTCTCTTTTAAAGCGACTTATTAAAGTTTTTAGTTCTTCATTTTTTATTAAATCAATATTTCCAGTTGATATTATTACGTCTATAGTTGAAGTTGTAGGAATATATGTAGGTGCTGCAATTGCAGCCATTGACAAAGTATCATTAATTTTAATTTTAGTGTCTTTTGGAGTTGTTTTTAGAATTTCAATAAACTTATTCAAATTGCGATGATATTTATTATTAGCAAATATTAATACGTCAATTTCTTGTTGATTTTTATTGAAATCCTCATTCAGATTATTTAAAATTGATTGTTCAGTTATTCTATTTTTTAATTCTTCTTTCTTACTATTAATTTGTAACGCAATCAAAATCCCTATAACTACAAGAATAATTTCTCCAATTGCATAAATCAGGTATTTTCCGAAGTTATTTTTAATGAGCATTTGTTGTCTAATTTTTCGAAAGAATATTATCATTAGTTAATGGTTGGTTAAAATGTTGTACAGCGTGTTTGTGTATAGTTTCGTTGCGGGAAATTCCATCCTGCCACGATTTAAAGTTGTCTTTGTATATCTAGCAAATAATTCTTATAATTTTCTAAAGATTTTTTAGTTGCAGGTCCGAGTAGTAATTTTCCTTGCTTAACATCGCTTTCAAAGGAGGCTATTTCATCCATAGCAAATTTAACTAGCTCATTATTATAGGCGAACTTTTTAGTTGCGTTGAGATAGACAATATTATTCCATAATCCGTCAGACGATTTTGGGTCTCTAAGAGATCTTAATACCTCACGAATAACCTCAGGATTACCAGACTCTTTTTTAATTAGTTCTTCCGTCGAGGATATTCGTGTTTTTCGATCCATATTAGCCATTCCATCCAATACAATTTGGTTTGAATTTGGTCTTAACGGAATTAGGGTTGTATCACTAGACCATTCTTTGATTGTAACATCTATATCATTTACAAGTCCAGTATCCCTCAATAGTTTCAAATAATTGAGGGCACTTTCTGGGTCAGTGGTTTCAACGGCTTTTAGAATTAAACTAGATCTTAACTTTTCCTTTTCAAGTTTAATATTATAATATCCACCAATTGAAGCACCTATTCCCGTGCCGAATAATCCAATCATTGCTACCAGAACTGTCCCCACTATTGGATTTATACTCAAGGTTTTTCTTTTTGATTCATTTTCCATTATTAATTTTTTTTAGCTTGTTGCCATCGTCTTTGTGTATGGTTAATTGCGTAGTTGAGCAACTAATTTAGCAAAAATGGAACGAAACAGAGGAAAATCCTGTCTTAAATAATCGAAGCGTTTCACAAGGTTATAGTATTTTCCAAGTAGACTTGTACCAAGCAATTAAATATACTCGTTGTTAACGGCAGTTTTTAATTGTCGATTCCAAATTCAAGTTGTCTGTTGTACTCTTCTGTAGGGAAATTACCTTGCGAATTCTTAATGAGACCGTTTTCATCAAGCTGCCAAAGTTCGTATCCACTAACTTTTACTTTGTTGCCTGTTCCGCCAGGTCCAGAGTTTGTAGCAATTAAAGTCCAATGGAATTCTGTACCAATTGATTTTGGGACAATGCTGTCATAACGTACAATCATGTCTGGAAGATCGGTCATGAATCCTTGCGCAACTTTTGATATAGCATCTCTGCCTTTGGCAGAATCTCCATCATTTACCTGTAGAGATCCATCTTCAGCAAAATAAGTAGCTACAAAATTTGGTCTTTTACTACACCATGCTTGTGCATAGCTACGTGCAAAAATGTCTAAATCAAATTTCTTTTTTTCTTCTGCAACTTCATATTTAGTCCAGGAAATATTCAAAAACCTCCATTTCTCATTTTCTTTCATTAGCGTGAAATGGTTGATTTCTCTGGTTTGTGGAATACCAAACCTGTAAAGGATACAATCAGCTCTTACCAATGCTAATTGCCCTTCAGTAATAATAATGTCGTAGTCATTTGGTATTTCGCAATAAGGGCTAGGTTCTCTTTTTTTTACACTTGCAAAGAACTCGTCAATGGCTATCTCTGAATTTGACCAAATCCCATCTTTTAAACTACTTATTCCAAGCATAGCTTTGTCAGAAACCATATCATCCAAGTCTTCAATGTTATAATTTCCGGCAGCAAACAATAACTTTTCTACAGTTGCTTTTATTTCTTCCTCATCTGGATTGAGTGTTGATTTCTTTAATTCTGATGCAACCTTTTCCGTTAATTCAGAATTGTCATGCTTTGACTTGCAACTGATAATGCAAATGGAAAGTACAATAAGTGATACTATTGTATTTCTTAAAGGATTATTCATAATTAGTTTGTTTTATTGCCGCTAACTTGTTTGTATAAAATTAGTTGCGTTGTTTATGCACTAAATTTACCAAATACATATCGAATAGAAAATCCGCAAAGTTTTTCGAGTACACACAAAGTAAACAATGGGTTATTCACGGTGTTATAGTTAGTTGTTAATTCAGTTGGTTTAATAATTTTTCCATTGATTCAATTAGATCAAATTCGTTTTCATATTCCACAATATAATTTGAACTTCCTGAAGCTGTTGTTGAATATTCAGCGTTCTTTTTACGTAGATAAATAATTGGAATTTCTTTCGCAAAGGCGTATCCAATTTCAATTCCAACACCAATTGATTTTGTAGTTAATTCAGCGATAAGGAAATCAGCATTATCAATCTCACGGAATGCTGTTTCCATCATTTCCTTTTCTTGATTAACCTTGAAATTATATTTATCCACAAAAACGAGTAATTCGAAATTATTTTTTTTGAATAACTTTTTCAAACTCTCAACCTCATTGTCAAATAGACTTCTGTTTGAATAACTTATTGCTAAATATCCTTTTTTCATATTGTTTTATGAACTATAAACGTCT
>CAYTSL010000260.1:0-3233 GCA_964440415.1 uncultured Flavobacteriaceae bacterium | reverse complement strand
CAACGATAATGAAGTATATAATTGGTCTGTTTTTTATAGCTTCATTTGGCAGTATCATTGCTGGATTTATATTTAAACCAGATGTTATTTCAGAAAAACTAATTGGTTTTGGCGTTGTTGGATTATTTATAGTTGTAATTCCTTTATTTACTTATCATAGATGGAAAGGCAGAAAAGTAAAGGATTACATGCTCACAAAAGAAAACATCGAAAAAATGCGTGACTACCAAGATAAAAAAGAATAGTTAGTTCAAATTTCGTTTTTCGATAAAGAATTGTTTTAACAATTTTGATGCTTCTTCTTCCATAATTCCGCCACTTATTTTTGTTTTAGGATGTAATTTTGTTTTCATAACACCATAACCACGTTGTTCATCTTTTGCAGCAAATACGATTTTAGATATCTGACTCCAATACAAAGCTCCTGCACACATCTGACAAGGCTCTAAAGTGACATATAAGGTACAGTTTTGGAGATACTTTCCCCCTAAAAAATTAGCTGCTGCCGTAATAGCTTGCATTTCCGCGTGGGCAGTAACATCATTTAAAGTTTCTGTTAAATTATGTGCTCTGGCAATTACTTTATCATCAATAACAATGACAGCACCAACAGGAATTTCACCTTTTTCATAGGCAGCTTCAGCTTCCTGAAGGGCTTTATTCATAAAGTAAGCGTCATCAAAAATGTTATCCATAGCTACAAAAATACAATATCAAACTCGTACTTTTGTTTCGTGCAAAAAAAATTACTTGAAAAAATAAACAACCCCGAAGATCTGCGTCAACTAAATAAAGATGAGTTAATTCTACTTGCGAAAGAATTACGCGATTTCATTATAAATATTGTTGCTACAAAGGAAGGTCATTTAGGTGCTAGTTTAGGAGTAGTGGAGCTTACAATAGCTCTACATTATGTGTTTAACACGCCCAATGATCTGTTAGTTTGGGATGTTGGTCATCAAGCCTATATCCATAAGCTCTTGACCGGAAGAAAAGATTTATTTCATACCAACAGACAATTAAACGGCATCAGTGGATTCCCAAAACGTGACGAAAGCGAATATGATGCGTTTGGAGTAGGACATTCCTCTACTTCTATTTCTGCAGCATTAGGAATGGCAATTGCATCAAAATTAAAAGGCGATACAACCAAAAATCATATAGCTGTTATTGGCGATGCGTCCATTGCAAGTGGAATGGCCTTTGAGGGATTAAACCATGCAGGAGTTACCGATGCTAATCTACTAATTGTATTAAATGATAATGCCATTGGAATAGACCCAAGTGTTGGTGCACTAAAGCAATACTTGACTAACGTAAAAAAAGGAACCCAAATTCAAGATAACATTTTTGAAGCTTTAAATTTTGATTATTCCGGACCCATTGATGGTCATAATATAGAAGAAGTAATCTCGGAATTAGAACGTTTAAAAGCGGTAGAAGGTCCAAAACTTTTACATGTTATAACTACCAAAGGAAAAGGATTAAAACAAGCAGAAGATGACCAGGTGACATACCATGCTCCAGGAAAATTCAATGCTGATACAGGAGATTTACATGAAAAAGGTAGCGCTGTTCTCCCTCCCAAATTTCAAGATGTTTTTGGAAACACAATTGTTGAGCTTGCTAAAAAGAATAAAAAAATCATTGGAATTACTCCAGCAATGCCAACAGGTAGTTCCTTAAAATATATGATGGAAGAAATTCCAGATAGAGCTTTTGATGTAGGTATTGCAGAGCAACATGCTGTAACCTTTGCCGCAGGTATGGCAACTCAAGGCTTTATTCCTTTTTGTAACATCTACTCTACTTTTTTACAACGTGCTTATGATCAGGTAATTCACGATGTGGCTTTGCAGAAATTACCTGTAATATTTTGCTTGGACAGAGCTGGATTGGTTGGTGAAGATGGAGCGACCCATCATGGTGTTTTTGATATTGCTTATTTAAGATGCATCCCAAACCTCATCATTTTTGCACCAAGAAACGAGTTAGAATTGAGGAATATCATGTATACAGCTCAACTAGGTTTAGATTTACCCATTGCCATACGTTATCCAAGAGGTAGAGGTCAAATAACTAGCTGGAAACAGCCATTTGAAAAAATTGAAATAGGCAAAGGAATTAATCTTAAACAAGGTAAAAAAGTTGCAGTTTTAACTATAGGAACGATTTCTGAAAATGTAAAAGAAGCAATACACAATTCTAAAAATAAAGATACTATTGCACATTATGATATGCGTTTTATTAAACCATTAGATGAAACGCTATTGAATTCGATTTTTAAAAAGTATGAAACTATTATAACTGTTGAAGATGGAACTGTTAAAGGCGGTTTTGGATCTGCGATTTTAGAATTTGCAGCCTTAAATAAATATAATAATACTATTGAGATTTTAGGAATACCTGATTCTTTTATAGAACACGGTAAAGTAATAGAGTTACAAGAAATATGTGGGATTGACGTTGAAAGTTTAACGCAATCCTTTAATGCTTTTCTATAGCCTGTTTATTCAACTTGAGAAACAAGAGTATTAGTTTCTTGCTTAAAATCTAAATTTTCAAATTTAGAAGTTTCTTGTTTCGAGCTATCTGATGATTGTGTAAATAATAACAAACTAGCAATAGTAAGTAGAAATACACTTAAAGCGAAAAGTAGGTTTTTTTTCATCTTAAATAGATTTGGTGCTAAAAAAATTATTTTTGAATTAGATTAATCCCTCAATTCCCGACAAACATACACTTTTTATCGTTTAAATGCAAATAAATCGGAAAAAATGTAATAAATAACTTATATAGAATAAAAAAAGAGAGCTAATTAGCTCTCTTTTTTTATCTATTTATCCAAAGATTATTTTATTATAATCTTTTTTGTTTCTGAAATATTGTCAACTTTAAATTGAGCTAAATACATACCAGAAGATAAATTTAAATTTACTCTTTGAGTATTATTAGATAACTCTAAATTAGAAGAATACACTTTTTGTCCGCTAATATTATATATATCAAGCTTAACATCTCCTAAATTCAGATTAGACTGGATAGTTATCTCCCCATTTGAAACCGTTGGGTATATATCAATGCCATCTTTTAATATATTGTCATCTACACCTAAAACATCCGCAGTAAATACGCCTGAGAATATTCCTCGTCCATGAGTTGCAGCAAAAACGGTATTATCATCTCTTAGATCTAAATCTAATACAATTACATTACTCATACCATTAAATGCT
>CAYTSL010000259.1:0-3256 GCA_964440415.1 uncultured Flavobacteriaceae bacterium | reverse complement strand
ATTGAAACCCACGGATTAAATCCAGGAGCACTATCAATTATGAAAGAAGATGGTTTGGATATTAGTCATCATACTTCAAACCATGTTGACGAATATGCGAATGTAGATTTTGATTATATTATAACTGTTTGCGACCATGCCAATGAAAATTGCCCATACATTCCTAGTAAAAAAGCAATAAGATTACATCATAATTTCTTTGACCCCTCAAAAGTTGAAGGAACTAATAAGGAAAAGCATAGGGCTTTTTTAAAAGCAAGAAATGAGATAAAAGATTATTTTAAAAAATTTGTTCAGGAAAATTTAATATAAAGCTACTTATCTGCTAAATTTTCATTCTCCATAAATTTACGCTCCAATTCAGCTTGAAATTCTTCCATAACAGGACGAACAGTACTTTCTGGCAAGTCGGCAATTTTAATGTACATAAGCCCGTCAACCGCATTATTAAATAATGGATCTACATTAAAAGCTACCAATTTTGCATTCTGCTTAATGTATTTTTTTAATAAGACGGGTAAACGTAAATTTCCTGGTTCTACCTCATCTATAATTCTATCAAATTTATTTAAATCAGCTTCAGTAGCATCAAAAACAAAATCTTTATCAGCATCATTCAGTTTTACTTTAAACTCCTTTTTAGGATGTACATATTGGGCCACATAAGGATCATAATAATGCGACTTCATGAACTCAATCATCAAGGACTTTGAAAAATTAGAAAACTGATTACTAATACTAACGCCTCCAATTAAAAATTTATGCTCTGGAAAACGAAGTGTAGTATGTACAATACCTTTCCATAGAAGGAATAAAGGCATAGGTTTTTGCTGATATTTTTTTATTATAAAGGCTCGACCCATTTCTATAGACTGACTCATCATTCGGTGCAATTCAGGTTCAAACCGAAAGAGGTCCTGAAGATAAAAACCATCAATTCCATATTTTTCATAAATTTTAGAACCAAGTCCCATTCTATAAGCTCCAGCAATAATTTTGGACTCACTATCCCATAAAAACATATGATGATAGTAAGTGTCAAATTTATCCAGATCAATTGCTTCATTGGTTCCTTCACCTACTTCTCTAAAAGTAATCTCACGTAATCGTCCAATTTCTTGTAGAATATTAGGAATTTTTATAGCTGGACATAGATATACTTCATAATTCTTACTCTTAAGCAACCTGTAATCTCCTTCTTTGAGTTCCTCAAGCTCTTTAACCATCACTTCTGTTTTAACTGGAGTAACTATCCTTTTTGGAGCTCTTGGAACTTTTAAGGTGGATGAAAAGGAATTGATCATTTTTTCTTTAGGTTCAAAAGCGTTAGAAAGCATATAGGTTTTCTTTCGCATAAACTCTGAAAAACTCTCTAAAGATTCATGCTCCTTTTGATCTTTTACAGAAATCGGTCTGCCAATTCTAACTCTAATGATTCGGTGCTTTTGGGTCAATAATTCTGAAGGTAATTTTGCTGTTCTAAACGTGTCACTTATCTTGGATAGTTTGTAAAACAACTTACTATTTTTAGCGTGAAAATAAATTGGAACAACTGGCACTT
This sequence comes from uncultured Flavobacteriaceae bacterium, assembly GCA_964440415.1. GTDB lineage: Bacteria > Bacteroidota > Bacteroidia > Flavobacteriales > Flavobacteriaceae > Site-B1. The sequence continues at coordinate 1,695 of CAYTSL010000259.1, read as the reverse complement.
CAGCTTTTTTGACCAGTTTCATTGCAGCTTCTTCCCAAGGTTTATCAACTACTAACTTCCCATCTCTATACGTGGAAACCTCTCCAGCTGGAAATACTCCAAGTGGATGGCCTTCACGTAAATGCAAGATGGAGTTTTTAAAACCCGAAACACTTGACTTTACATCCTTTCTGTCCTCAAAAGGATTTACTGGCATAATAAAGGGTCTTAATGGTTTAATTCTGTGAAGTAAAAAATTTCCAATGATCTTAAAATCAGATCGCTGTTCTAGCATTAGTTTTAGCAACAAAATACCATCAATACCACCTAAAGGATGATTAGAAATTGTAATGTAAGCACCGTCTTTCGGAAGCCTGTTTAAATCTTCTTCTGGAATCTCGAATCTAATTTGAAACTCATCTAAAATAGCATTTAAGAATTCTAGTTTAGATAGATGCTTGTTTCTGTTATAAATTCTGTTAAGCGTAGAAATATTTAACAGCTTCATCAAAACCCAACCAACAAAGGTTCCTATAAAACCATATTTATCTAGGTTAATTGCTTTTGAAACTTCTTTTGCAGTTACTAATCCCATTATTAGTTTTTGGTTGACCTGGTTACAAATGTAATGAATAGTTTATTTTGTTACAATTTGAACGGTTTCACTCAATATTTGTTTCAATAAAATAGATTTATTGGATTCTAACTTTTTTATAGATTCTTTATCAAAATGTCTAATTGTATACAACGAAACCTTTTCATGGCACGTTACTTTGAATTTAGCCTTCAAGTGATGAAGGAGTTTTTCTAAATTATTATAAGTATTATCAAAACAAACAGAAAAGCTTATAGCAGAATTCTGAATGACATCTACCTTCATTTTATACAAATGCAATAAATTAAAAATTTCGCTGATATTCTCTTCCATTATATAAGAAAAATCCAGAGTTGAAAGTGATAATAACACTTGATTTTGTTTCAATATAAAACAAGGCACTTTAGGGTCTATTCCTATTTCCCTTCCAACAATAGTTCCAGTTTTTTCTGGGTCTATAAACGATTTTACGTGTAAAGGAATTTCCTTACGTTGTAAAGGTTGCAATGTTTTGGGGTGAATTACAGAAGCTCCATAAAAGGCAAGTTCAATTGCCTCTCTATATGATATTTTATTAAGTAATTGAGCGTTGTCAAAATAACGTGGATCAGCATTTAAGACTCCTTGAACATCTTTCCAAATAGTAACACTTTCAGCATTCAAACAAAAAGCAAAAATAGCAGCCGTATAATCACTCCCCTCTCTTCCTAAAGTAGTAGTGAAATTATTAGCATCACTACCCAAAAATCCTTGTGTGATATTTAGAACCGTCTTATCAACATTTTTAGAAATATTATCTTGAGTTGTATTCCAATCAACATTGGCTCGTCTGTAGTAGTTATCTGTTTTAATAAATTCTCTAACATCTATCCAATTATTGTTAATACCTTGTTCTTCAAGATAATTACTAATTATTGTAGTAGAAATCAATTCACCATACCCAATGACCTGATCATAAACAAAACTGTAATCAGGTGATTTATTTGTCTTAAAGAAATTATCCAATTCAACGAAAAATTCTGATACTTTTCCAAAAACCTTATGGTTTTCATTGTCAAACAGATCAAATAGAATACCATTATGGTACTTTTTAATGTCTTGCAATGAACTTTGTAATTCTG
>CAYTSL010000258.1:0-3262 GCA_964440415.1 uncultured Flavobacteriaceae bacterium | reverse complement strand
TGTGTTGCATATGACAAATTAGACCGGTTTTTCCCAAGTGAAAAATTAATAAAAACAGGGAATCCTGTTCGTCAGGATCTACTGGATATAAACAACAAGTTAGATGAAGGATTCCAATATTTTAAGTTGCAAAAGGGCAAAAAAACACTCTTGGTTGTAGGTGGAAGTCTAGGAGCAAAACGAGTCAATGAGTTAATAGCGAAAGAGCTGGATTTTTTTAACACCCATAATATTCAGGTTATCTGGCAATGCGGGAAATTATATCATGAGACCTATAAAATGAGTGGCCACAATAAGCATGTTCAAGTTCATGCTTTTTTAAACAGGATGGATCTGGCCTATGCGGTTGCCGATATAATAATTTCAAGAGCTGGAGCTAGCTCTGTTTCAGAATTATGTATTGTAGGCAAACCGGTAATCTTTATTCCATCTCCTAATGTAGCAGAAGATCATCAAACTAAAAACGCCTTATCTGTTGTTGATAAAAAAGCGGCTATTTTGATAAAGGAAAGTGATCTGGAAGTTGATTTTGAGAATAAATTCTCACAGTTATTAGCATCAAAAGAAAGCCAAGAACTATTAGGAAAAAATATTAAAAAATTGGCATTAGTAAATGCAACAAAACAAATAGCAGACGAAGTAGATAAACTATTAATCCCATCTTAATCTTCCCAAAGGGAAGAAATAAAAAGTAATGAGTAAACGAGATAACATAGCAACCAATAATAAAGCCCTTCCCTTTGGGAAGGGTTTGGGATGGGCTTCTAACATCTATTTAATAGGAATTGGAGGAATTGGCATGAGTGCTTTGGCCCATTACTTCAAAATTAATAATATGAATGTAGCTGGCTATGACAAAACAAAGACAGAGATTACAGAAAGATTAGAGCAAACAGGAATAAATATTCATTATGAGGAGTCGGTTGTTCAAATAGATAGACGGTTTCTGAATCCCAAAAAAACGTTGGTCGTTTATACACCTGCAATACCAGAAAATCATGAGGAATTGATGTTTTTCAAAAATACTGGCTTTCAAGTATTAAAACGATCTGAAGTTTTAGGGTTGATAACTCAAAATACCTTTTGTTTAGCAGTTGCCGGAACCCATGGAAAAACTACAACTACAAGTGTTTTAGCGCATTTACTCTATGAATGTGGAGTGGGATTAACAGCTTTTTTAGGAGGAATAAGTGAAAATTATAATACGAATCTCATAGTAAAAGGAACTGAAGTAACAGTAGTTGAAGCAGATGAGTTTGATCGTTCCTTTTTAACACTATCTCCAGATATGGCTTGTATAACTTCTATGGATGCAGATCATCTGGATATCTATGGCGATGAAACAGAGTTAAAAAAATCTTTTAAAGAGTTTTCCAAAAAAATAAAACCCAATGGTAAATTGTTCATTAATAATGGCTTACCTCTAAAAGGAATTACCTACGGAATTGAAGATGACAGCGATTACTCAATTCAAAATATTAGAATAAAAAATGCAGTATATGTTTTTGATGTTGTAACACCAAAAACAGTACTTAATGATATACAATTTAACCTACCTGGTAGACATAATTTGTCGAATGCATTAGTGGCTTTGGCGATGGCTGTAGAATACGGTTGTCCTTCTAAACAGCTCGCCAAAGCTTTAGCATCTTACAAAGGGGTTAAGAGACGGTTCAGCTATCAGATAAAAGATGATAATCTGGTATTAATTGACGATTATGCACATCATCCAAAAGAAATAAATGCCGTGCATAATGCTGTAAGAGAAATGTATCCGGAGAAAAGAGTATTGGCAGTATTTCAACCTCATTTGTATAGCAGAACACGGGACTTTGCAGATGATTTTGCAAATAGTTTATCGCAATTTGATGAGATCTTATTATTAGATATTTATCCGGCAAGAGAAGCTCCAATTCAAGGAATAACATCCAGCTGGTTACTGTCTAAAATTAAAAACACGCATAAAAAATTAATTTTAAAAAAAGATATATCTCGAGAGATAGAAAAAAGTAATGCTGAAGTGGTACTCACTATGGGTGCCGGAGATATTGGAGAAGAAGTGAAAATAATCAAACATAATTTAAGTTTTGCGAGTTAACTGGAACATAATAAAATTGATTCTACTACTCATGATAGTAGTGTTGCTATTTGCCTTTTCATCAAGTAAAAATACTGTTAGAATTGTCGAGTCGGTCAACATAGAATTTGTAGATAACAAATACCCGTTTTTGACCGAAGAGAATGTTAGTAAATTGTTAATACAAAAAAATGGTAGAGTTACGGGAGTGCGTAAAGAAATTCTAGATTTGAATGAGTTAGAAATAGCCCTGAATGAAAATCCAATAATAAAAAACGCTGAAGTGTATATGTCTGTAAATGGAAAACTTACAGCTAGGATTGAACAAAAAAATCCTATTGCAAGAGTGAATACAAATGCATCATTTTATATAGATGATGGTGGTTCTTACATGCCATTGTCTTCAAATTATTCTGCTCGTGTACCTCTTGTAACGGGAAGAATAGAAAAAAACAAATTGGATAACGTTTTTAAGGTAGCTAGAAAAGTATATGATGATCAAATTTTAAGTAAGTATGTAACTGAAATTCATCAAAATGATAATAAAACTATATCTCTAAAACTTAGACAGAATAGTTTTAAAGTGTATTTGGGCGAAGTAAACCGATTAGATAAAAAATTTAGTAATCTCAAAGCATTTTATCAAAAGGCTTTAAAGGATAAAACATTGAACACGTATAGCATTGTTAATTTACAATTTGATAACCAGGTTGTTTGTACCAAAAAGTAAACTATGGAAAATAATATAGCATCGGGATTAGACATAGGAACCACAAAAATTGCAGCCATGATTGGTCGTAAGAATGCGTATGGTAAATTGGAGATTCTTGGTATCGGTAAGTCAAAAAGTTTGGGAGTTCATCGAGGCGTTGTCAATAATATCACACAAACCATACAATCTATTCAACAAGCAGTTCAGGAAGCAGAGGCCGCTTCAGGAATGAAAATAGAGGAAGTAACGGTTGGTATTGCTGGTCAGCATATTAGAAGTTTACAGCATAGTGATTATATAACCAGAGCTAATTCAGAGCTGGTAATTGATGAAGATGATATTGAAAGGTTGATCAATCAGGTTCATAAACTGGTCATGCTTCCTGGTGAAGAAATAATTCATGTACTTCCGCAGGAATTCAAAGTTGATGGACAAGGTGAAATAAAAGAACCAATTGGAATGTATGGAGGACG